>NZ_RSAM01000039.1:0-547 GCF_009377945.1 Salinivibrio sp. VYel1
GTAACGGAGGAGCACGAAGGTGGGCTAATCACGGTCGGACATCGTGAGGTTAGTGCAATGGCATAAGCCCGCTTAACTGCGAGAGTGACGGCTCGAGCAGGTACGAAAGTAGGTCATAGTGATCCGGTGGTTCTGAATGGAAGGGCCATCGCTCAACGGATAAAAGGTACTCCGGGGATAACAGGCTGATACCGCCCAAGAGTTCATATCGACGGCGGTGTTTGGCACCTCGATGTCGGCTCATCACATCCTGGGGCTGAAGTCGGTCCCAAGGGTATGGCTGTTCGCCATTTAAAGTGGTACGCGAGCTGGGTTTAGAACGTCGTGAGACAGTTCGGTCCCTATCTGCCGTGGGCGTTGGATGATTGAGGGGAGCTGCTCCTAGTACGAGAGGACCGGAGTGGACGAACCGCTGGTGTTCGGGTTGTGTCGCCAGACGCATTGCCCGGTAGCTAAGTTCGGCACAGATAAGCGCTGAAAGCATCTAAGCGCGAAGCTGGCCCCGAGATGAGTCATCCCTAGAGCTTCGAGCTCTCTAAAGGGTTGT
>NZ_RSAM01000004.1:0-227133 GCF_009377945.1 Salinivibrio sp. VYel1
CTATCCGCCAATTTGGGCGTTGGTCGGTAGCGACCACTCTCTAACAAAAAAATATCGCGATCGCGGCCTACGGCCGCTTATCAAAAAGAACCCCGCCTAAAAAGGCGGGGTTCGTCAGCAATCTGAAACGCCCTCGGGCGTTTTTTTCTGTTTTAAAGGCACGTAAACTAACTAGGTTACCTATAGGTTGGAGTCGTGTGTGACCGTACTTTCCCGTCCTTTCTTTGATCCTGTGTTTTTAAAACGCTTACTTTTAATTGCGGTACCGATTGCGCTGCAAACCATGATGTTTTCGAGCCGCAGTTTGGTCGATATCCTGATGGTGGGACAGTTGAGTGAAGCGGATGTCGCCGCCATTGGTATTGCCGGTAAAGCGATGTTTGTCTCCTCCTTACTGATTCTCGGCGCCATGACCGGCGGCTCTATGCTGGTGGCACAATATTGGGGCGCGGGTGATCGGCAAGGCTTTCGTGAAAAAACGGCGCTGACTGTGACTTTAACCAATGCCACGGCGGCGTTAAGTGCGTTTGTCTTTTGGGCTTATGCAGATGTCATTGTGGGGTTTGCCAGTGATAATCCCACCGTTATTGCGCTGGGCCAAGACTACTTGCAAATTGCCGGTTTATCCCTGTTTTGTCTGGCCAGTGTATCAGGGTTGGCTGCCGGGCTTCGTGCCATGCATAAGCCAGGGATCAGCACCTTTTTTAGTGGGGTCGGGATCAGTGTCAACGTGGTGCTCAACTGGGTATTTATCTTCGGTAATCTGGGCGCGCCTGAACTGGGCTCGAAAGGGGCAGCGGTGGCGACTGTACTTAGCGGTATGGTTGAGGTTGTTGCCTTGTATGTCTATTTGTATCGCCGTCAACACTTGGTTGCCTTCTCTTTGGCTGATTGGCGTGCGTCATTAACGCTACTCGCCGTAAAGCGCTTTTTATCACTTTCGTTACCGACGGCATTTAATTTTTTAATGTGGTCGTCAGGCTTGTTCGTTTACCACGCGATTATCGGTCACGTTAACGAATCAGGCTTGGCGGCTATTGCGGTTATCACGCCCGTCGAGTCACTTTCACTGTCGTTTTTGATTGGCACCGCCAATGCTGCCGCCGTTTTGGTCGGCAATAACCTTGGGGCGCAACAAACGGACACCGCTTACCACCAAGCCTGGCAGGTGGCGGTATTTAATTTTATTGCCGGCGTGGCAATTGCCTGTTTGATGCTGATGATTCAGCCCTGGGTGTTAAGTTTCTTCCCTGCATTAACGGGTGAGACCGCACAGATCACGGCTTATTTTTACTGGGCGATGTGTGCGTTGATTGTGGTGAAAACGATCCCCATGGCGATGATTGTTGGGGTACTACGTGCTGGTGGTGATGTGCGCTACTGCTTGGGGCAAGATTTTGTTGCACAGTGGCTCATCGGCATTCCTGTCGTATTGGCCGCCGCGGCGGTTTTTGAGTGGCCGGTTTATTGGGTGTATGTGTTGCTGGGAGTGGAAGAAGTGGTCAAATGGATAGGGTCCTTGATTCGGGTGAAGTCAGGCGTTTGGCTAAATAATCTTGTTAATGATGGCTAAGGATAAACGAAATATAAATTGGGAAGCTGCCCATCGGTTTTAACGCTTTTCTCAGCCTCTTAATTGGGGTACATTGCCAAATTAATCAAACAGTGTGACCTAGTTCTCGTTTATTGCTGTTTTTAAGACACTATAAGGGTGTGCATTGGCATGTTAGCAATTAAAGGGCTGTGTAAAGGTTATCAGGATGGGAGCGATTTCCACCCTGTGCTGCAAGGCGCCGCGATGTCGCTGTCGTCGACTAGCCAATTGGCGTTGATGGGCGAAAGTGGGTCGGGTAAAAGTACCTTGTTAAATTTGATTGCGGGACTGGATAAACCCGACAGTGGCGAGATCTGGTTTGACGATACCCCCCTTCACCGATTGAGCGAGGCGGCACGCACGCAGTTTCGACGTCAAAACATCGGCTTGATCTTCCAACAATTTAACCTGCTTCCCACCCTCTCTATTGCGGATAACATTCGCTTTTGTCGCCAATTAAAAGGCTTGAAAGAGGACGGTTGTCTGTGGCGACAAATTGTCTCTCAGCTTGATTTGATGCCATTGCTCAATCGTTACCCAGAAGAAGTGTCTGGTGGTCAACAGCAGCGCGCCGCCATCGCACGCGCGTTATATATGTCGCCCAAACTGCTACTTGCCGATGAGCCAACGGGAAGTTTGGATGAGCGTAATGCGGACGCGGTGATGCGCCTGCTTATCACGCTAACCGGTCAGCAGGAAGCTGGGCTGCTATTGGTGACACACAGTGATACCGTGGCCAGCTACTTGCAAGGTAGTGTGGGGCTACAAGGAGGCGTGCTCAGTGTTCGGGCCCGTCGCTAGCGCTTTATGGGGGCATTATCGCCGCCATCCGTTTCAAGTCTTTCTCGTCTGGCTTGGGTTAACCCTGGGGGTCTCTTTGCTGGTTGGCGTGTTATCGATAAACCAGCATGCGCAGCAAAGCTATCGCCAAGGTGCACAGCTTTTTAGTAATCCGTACCCGTTTAGCATTCATCATACCGAGCGAACACAGCGCGTGCCGCATGCTTTTTACATTGGCTTGCGCCGTCAAGGCTTGACGCAATGTGTGCCAATTGATCGTCTCGACGTTGTGACACCGTCACTTAGCGATATTCATCTGATGGGAGTGGATGCGATCGCGATGCTGCCATTTATCGCGAATCAGCGTACAGATGACGCCCCCTCATTGTCTCCCATGGATGCCATTTCAGTGCCTTATCCTGTCTATGTAGGAGAAGCCATGGCTGAGCACAAAGGCTGGGAAGAAGGGCAAATGATCGATTTGCTGGATTACCCGCCGATCGGCCCTTTGCGTATTATCGATAATGATGCGCTGAGTATGGGCACCTACTTGGTGGCGGATATGGCGCTACTGCGGAAGCTTTCGCCTCGTACTGGGTTTACCGAGGTGTTATGCGGGGATTTGTCTCAAGCGGAACGACAAACGATTCGTGACAATTTACCTTCAGCCTTGACGCTGACCAAAACCCAATCAACCCAACTAGGCCCACTGACCCGCGCTTTTCACTTAAATTTGCTTGCGATGGGATTGTTGGCCTTTGTGGTGGGGCTGTTTATTTTTTATCAGGCGATTTCCCTTTCCATGACCCAGCGCCAGCCCTTGGTCGGTACCCTTCGGCAGCTAGGCGTTGATGGACGCCAGCTTTCTGGTGTTATGGCGACAGAGTTATTACTTTGGGTGCTACTTGGCGTGGTCAGTGGCAATGTGTTGGGTATGTTGCTTGCCAACCAATTACTCCCCGCGGTTGCTACGACCTTGTCTGATTTGTACGGCGCAGATATCACTTTAGTCATGCATTGGCAGTGGCAATGGGGACTCTACAGTTTACTCCTCGCTATTTTGGGGGCGGCGATGGCATCCGCTTGGCCGCTGGTGCGCTTAGTCAGCACCTCACCAGGGCGCTTATCGCAACGGATGACCTTGATGCGTGGCACACATCGAGAGTATGCCGTGCAGGCGATTTTAGCGGTGTTGCTTGGCGTGGCGGCGTGGGGCGTATCGTATTGGGAGACCAGCCAATGGCAAGGCTTTACCTTGATTGCCTTTACCATGTTAAGTGCTGCTTTAGCGCTGCCTTATTTGTGTGGCTGGCTGTTTCATGCCAGCGCAGCAGCCTATGCGGGCGCGCGATGGCGATGGTTTTTCACCGATGCGGCGGCAAGTTTAAGTTACCGTGGTGTGGCGGCGATGGCATTTATGCTCGCGATTTCGGCGCATATTGGTATGGAAACCATGGTCGGTAGCTTTCGCACCAGCACTGAAACTTGGCTACAGCAGCGCTTGGCTGCGGACGTTTATGTTCGGCCG
The DNA here is from genome assembly GCF_009377945.1 of Salinivibrio sp. VYel1. Lineage (NCBI taxonomy): Bacteria > Pseudomonadati > Pseudomonadota > Gammaproteobacteria > Vibrionales > Vibrionaceae > Salinivibrio > Salinivibrio sp. VYel1. The sequence continues at coordinate 3,903 of NZ_RSAM01000004.1, forward strand.
AGTCATGCCGCTCTCGATGAGATGGAAACATGGTTGGTCAACAATAAAGACGTGGCGCAATTTTGGACCAACTACCGGCGTGAGCTGACGGCAAACCAAGGACGGCTTGAAGTGCTGTCGGTAGGAAACCGTCCGTCTGAGAAACAAACGTTGGCGATGAAGGCGGCTCAGCCTGATTATTGGGCACAAGTGCACCAAGAGCGTGTCGTATTACTCAGCGAGGCGTTAGCGGCTAAATTTGGCGTGGGCGTGGGGGAGAGCATCAATCTTCCTGCGCCGATGGGCGAGCGCTGGCAGGTCGCTGGGATCTATTACGATTATGGTAACCCCTACGGCCAGCTTGTGGTGTCTACACGCAGTGATGCGGGACAATGGCTAAAGAAAGGCCGATCATCACTGGCGGTGGTCTTGAATCAGGACACGCAAACTGAGCAATTCGTTGATCGCATCAATCACCGTTTTTTGCTGACCACCGGGCAGGTGCAAAACCAGGCGGATATCATGCGTTATGCAATGCGTATCTTTGATCGCACGTTTACTGTGACGGAAAGCTTGTGTGCACTGATGTTGGTTGTCGCGATATGTGGGTTGTTCTTTTCGACCTTGGCGACTGAGCTATCGCGCCAACGGCAATATAGCTTGCTACGTTACCTTGGCCTGTCAGGGCGTGAGCTCATTGCGCTCGGGGGAGGACAGTTAGTGTTGCTTGGTCTCACCAGTGCGCTGATTGCTATCCCGTTGGGGCTTGTGCTGGCGGGCATGTTGATCCATGTTGTCCTGAAAGCATCGTTTGGGTGGACCATGACCATGAGTGTCTTCCCGATCAGCTATGCCACCACGATCGGGCTATCCATGTTGGCGCTTATGGTCGCAGGGGCTTGGCCTGTTTATCGCATGCTAAAACGCACCGCGGCGGCGTCGTTGCGTGATGCGCAGTAAAAAAGAGGCAGTGAAGTGATTCAGCGATGGAAGCGGAAAATGATACGTTCATTGTTAGGAGGCGGAGTGATCATCGCGCTCGGCGCGCTGGTATGGTGGGGTCAGCAGTCCGCATCGTCTCCTGATACCAGTGGAAATTTTGCCGTTTTTGATTCGCAAAGTGGCTTTGCCCCTGTAACCCCAGACCATACGCCTTCCTATCCCCAAGACATGGCGGCACACTCAGGCTTTGCTACTGAATGGTGGTATTTGACCGCGACCTTAACCGACGCTAGTGGACAAGCGTATGGCGTGCAATGGACATTGTTTCGCCGCGCATTAGCACCGGATCGTAAAGAAGGATGGGCGAGTCAGCAGCTGTATATGGCGCACGTCGCTATCACGAGCGATGGTAAACAATGGGAGTCGGAGCGCTTTGCCCGTGGTGGGATTGATCAAGCGGGAGTGACGCTGTCACCTTTTGAGGCTTGGTTAGACGACTGGCAATGGCAGGGCGGTAAACAACCTTTTCCTGCCAATGTGCGTGCAATGTGGCCTGCGCAAGGTAAGCAAGTAGGCTTTACGTTGGAGGTGCGCGAAAATGGACAACAGGTCAAGCACGGTGAAGAGGGATATAGTGTCCGTCATGCCAGTCAGCCGTCGGCTTCGTATTATTTTTCTTTGCCACAGCTAACCGTCAAGGGTGTGCTAACCATTGCGGGTGAAACCATTCCCGTGACAGGAAAAGGCTGGTTTGATAAGGAGTGGTCGAGTGGCGCGATGGCCGCCGAACAAACGGGATGGGATTGGTTTGGGCTTAACTTAGATGATGGCCGTGCGTTAATGGTTACCCAAATACGCGGCACCGAGCCGTTTATGTTTGGTTCATTACTGTTTCCTGATGGCCGAGTCGTGACGCTGAGCCAGGATGATATTCGTATGCTGCCGGTCAGTCATGCCAAGATGGCGGAGGGCGCTAACTTGCCGATTCGTTGGCAGATCAAAGTGCCCAGTGAGGACATTAGCCTTATCACTCAACCACTTAACCCACAGAGCTGGATGGACTTGAGTTTTCCCTATTGGGAAGGGCCTGTGGAAGTGCATGGCAGTGCCACAGGCCGAGGCTTTATGGAAGCGACAGGCTATTAACCCAGCCCGACCCAGGCTTGTGTTTGATGGGGGCGCCAAATCGGTTGGCGTTCAACCGTGATAACCCCAGGATGGTTGTCTCCTTGCGCGGCCGACACCGCGAGACTGAGCGCCGCGTCGCTAATTGCTTCAAATTGTTGAGGGAGAGACTGCACGCCGAAAGGAAGAAAATCGAGGATGCGGCTATCACCAAAGGTGGCAAAATACAGTGCAGTAGGGGCGATACCTGTTTGCCTAATGGCGTCCAGCACCCCTTCACACAGCGTGAAGGACGTGGTGAGCAAAGCATCGGGTAAGTCACCGGCTTCAATCCATTCTGTCATGAGCCTTTGTCCCTCAGCACGGCTGAAAGCTTGGCCGTAACGCACTTGTCCATCTACGCCTTGTGCCGCTAATGCACCACGAAAGCCGTTCTCCCTGTCTTGTGAGATGGCCAGCGATGGGACGGCCCCAATCAGTCCTGCTTGATAGACATCCGTTGGTGCAATTAACATCTCGGTGAGCTGGTAAGCGCCTTTTTCATCATCACTTAGCACATTCGCGAATTGGTTGGCATCCAGCCCGCGGTCAATGGCAACGATGGGAGTGCCTTGCTGTTGTAATTTGGGGTAGAAGGTATTATCTGCAGGCAAACAAGAAGCGACGATTAACGCATCAATTTTCCTGGAGACGAGGGTCTCAGCCACTATTTTTTCTCGTTCTGGGTCGTCATCAGAGCCGGTGATAATAACCTGATAGCCCTGATCGTGGGCTTTTCGTTCAAAGAGTTTTGCCAACGTGGCGTAACTGGTGTTCGCCAAGTCAGGAACGACTAAACCAAGCGTTTGTGTGGTGCCTGCACGCAAGGCTGTGGCGGCGCGGTTCGGCTGATAATTGTGTTGTTCGACCACCGCCATCACGCGTGCTCGCGTTTTTTCACTGATCCGATAACGGTCGGCTTTGCCATTAATCACATAACTTGCCGTTGTGCGTGATACACCGGCAAGACGGGCAATTTCATCAAGCTTCATAAAGCGATCCTTAAGTAGGCCGATCGTTACTGATGGCTTTGTGAATGCGATCAAAGTTTACGCACTTCAGATCCATAATTTATTTGCATTATAAGCTAAAACGATTCAGCCTTAAAGCTGAAAGGTTTCAGCTTGTGTCAATTATTGGCGGCTGATCTCAAGATGCTGTAAAGACGATGCGGCTTATCTCTTCCGGCGCTTATAAGTGGAAGAGATTGACCAAACGCCGGGAGCAACGTCTATCGCTTTACTTAAAAGCTGAATCGTTTCAGTTTTTAGGTAAAGCGAATGTGGCAAGTCAAACGCGAACACGGCCAATGACCGGTGACTTGCGACCAACCAATATGTCCGCCATGTCTAAGTGATACTGATGTGGCCGACGACAACATCAACCCGTGCCGCGGCACTGAAAAAAGAGGAACGACCTCATGTTGGCACTTAACGTACACGATATTCATATGCAGCAACACGCGGCGTCTAAGCACGAGGCTATCAAAGCCATGGCCGCAGCACTCACCCAAAAAGGGCTAGTCGAAGCGGGCTATCAAGACGGTATGCTGGCGCGAGAAGCCCAAACCAGTACCTATCTGGGCAACGGTATTGCCATCCCGCATGGCACAACGGATACCCGCGATCAAGTTAAACAAACAGGGGTACAAGTGTTTCATTTTCCCCAGGGTGTTGACTGGGGAGAGGGAAACCTCGCTTACGTGGCCATTGGTATCGCCGCTAAATCAGATGAACACTTGAGTATCTTACGTCAGTTGACGCGTGTGCTGTCACAAGACGGCATAGAGCAACAACTAAAAACGGCGTCGGCGGCAGAGCAACTGGTTGCTTTGCTCAATGGGCAAACGGCGGATACTCAGACCTTCACGTTTAGCAGCGACATGGTGTTAACTGGCTTTCCAGCGTCAGATATCACCACCTTGCAAGCCGTGGGCGCGGGATTGCTCAAAAATCATCACTGTTTAGATAGCGATGGCGTAAGCCAAGCCGTCGCTGGCCAGCCGGTGCACCTTGGTGAAGGGCATTGGTTGCTCGGTGTGGGAGACGGTGTGCTGCAGAGCGGGTTGTCGTTGGTGATGCCTGCGACGTCATTGTCTCACCAATCCCTGTCGGTCAGTGCGCTTTGGTGTGTCGCAGCCAACAACCGTGCGCATCTTCCTGTGCTCAATACCTTGATGCAATGGAAGCTTGATAAACAACTGGCGGAATCTGGCCGTTACTCGCCACAAGCGCTGGTTGATGCGTTGTCTGCTGAACCCGCCCCTGTACAACCTCATACAGCGGCGCCGTCTGAAGCGTCCACCGCAGAGGGGCCAACAGGCCTGTATACGGTGACGAATGCGCATGGTTTGCACGCTCGTCCTGGGGCGATGTTGGTCAATACGGCGAAAAAATTCAGTGCTGATATACAGGTTGCCAACGCTTCCACCCAGTCGGAGCCGGTTAACGCAAAAAGCTTGATGAAAGTGATCGCGCTTGGGGTGAAACATGGGCACCAGTTACAGTTTTCCGCCCAAGGAAGCGACGCCGAACAAGCGATTGCGGCACTGGGTGATGCTATTAAAGATGGGTTGGGAGAGAACGCATGAGTGCCATTCTGACCGTAACCTTCAATCCCGCACTCGACATGACAGGCTCAGTGAGTGCGTTGCAGCCTGGTGATGTCAATTTGGTGCAAAACTATACACTGCACCCGGCGGGAAAAGGCGTCAATGTCGCACGTGTCTTAACGGATTTGGGCGCGACGGTCGCAGCGTCAGGTTTTCTTGGCGCAGATAACCAAGACCCGTTTGCCCACCTTTTTACCGAGCACGGCATTGCCGATCACTTTTTGCGTGTGCCGGGCGTTAGCCGCACCAACGTCAAGCTGGTTGAAAAAGCGGGACGTGTCACTGATTTGAATTTTCCTGGTATGGCGGTTGAACAGGCCGATATTGAGGCATTGACGGCGCGCTTGCTTAGTCTGGCTGAGCACCATGAGTGGATCGTGCTTGCGGGCAGTTTACCTCCCGGTGTCTCGACCGAGCAGTTGACCACTTGGATAACCACCTTGCGCGATGCAGGGAAAAAAGTGGTTGTTGATACCAGTCAGCATGCCTTACGCGCAGCCGTTGAGGCAACCCCTTGGTTGGTTAAGCCTAATGAAGCTGAACTGGCTCAATGCCTCAACGCGCCGATTAGCAATGAGCAAGCCGTGTTGCTGGCGCGCGGTGAGCAATTGTTTAACCAGGGGATCGCGAATGTGGTTATTTCTCGCGGCGTCGATGGGGTGCTTTGGCGCGATAAGGAAGGCTGGCTTAAGGCTGTGGCGCCTGAGCAATCAGTGGTGAGTACCGTTGGGGCGGGGGATTCTTTAGTGGCAGGGCTGGTATCAGGATGCCAGGCCGGCCTAAGCAAAGAGGCGGCGCTGTGTCGCGCGGTCGCTATCTCTGCGCTTGCTGTCACCCAAGTGGGGGTCGGTGTGCGCAATCGTAAAGACGTGAACCAATTAATCGAAAAAATCAGCGTGTCGCCTGTTGAGCTGTCAGTGCACGCGTAATAAAACCAATCCATGAGTGGGGTAAAAGGTATGAATCTGGTGATTGTGACGGCGTGCCCAAGTGGCGTCGCCAATACCGTTATCGCGGCTGGCCTGTTAGAAAAGGCCGTGATGTTAAAAGGATGGACGGCACAGATCGAGTGTCAGTCCAGTGTACAACCAACCCAGGCGGTATCGACAACTGATATTGAAAACGCTGACCGTGTTCTTTTGGTGGGGGAGCCAAAAGAGTCGGCTCGCTTTAACGGCAAGCCTGTCTATCAAGCAAGCTTGAATGAAGTGATGGCCGATACCCAAGCAGTATTGGATGCCGCCGCGAATCATGCACAGCCGTATCACGCGCAGACTCAAAGCGAGAGCAGCACCGTCAGCATTGTGGGTATTACGGCGTGTCCTACCGGTGTTGCGCATACCTTTATGGCGGCGGAAGCGGTTGAAGAAGCGGCTAAAGCGAAAGGTTATCAGGTAAAAATTGAGACACGTGGCTCGGTAGGTGCGAAAAATGCATTAACAGATGAGGAAATTGAAGCGGCGGATCTCGTCTTTATCGCGGCGGATATTGAGGTCGACTTGAGCCGGTTTGCGGGTAAACGTTTATACAAAACCAGTACGGGCACGGCGTTGAAAAAAGCGTCGCAGACGATCGATGATGCGCTTGCTAACGCAGAGGTCTATCAAACAACGCAAGCGAGTTCATCGAACAGCAGTGCTAACCAAGGTGAACGTACCGGTGTCTATAAGCACTTGATGACAGGCGTATCACATATGCTCCCTCTGGTCGTCGCCGGCGGGTTGGCTATCGCGCTCTCGTTCGTCTTTGGCATCGAGGCGTTCAAAGAAGAAGGGACGCTTGCGGCGGCATTAATGCAAATTGGTGGCGGCAGTGCATTCGCGCTGATGGTACCGGTATTGGCCGGGTTTATTGCCTTCTCAATTGCAGATCGCCCTGGTCTGGCGCCCGGCTTGATTGGTGGTATGCTTGCCGCGTCTACCGGTGCTGGGTTCTTAGGGGGGATACTGGCAGGTTTTATCGCCGGTTACAGTGCTAAATTTGTGGCAGACAAAGTCAGTTTGCCGGCCTCAATGGAAGCCCTTAAACCCATTCTCGTGATCCCTTTATTAGCCAGTTTGTTTACCGGTTTGGTGATGATCTATGTCGTGGGCGGGCCTGTCTCTGTTGCCATGGAAAGTCTTACCAGCTTCTTGCAGGGTATGAACTCGACCAATGCGGTGATCCTTGGCGTCGTTTTGGGCGCGATGATGTGCTTTGACCTTGGCGGTCCCGTCAACAAAGCGGCGTATACCTTTGGCGTCGGCCTGATTGAGAGTGGTACCTATATGCCGATGGCAGCGATCATGGCGGCAGGTATGGTGCCGGCGCTAGGGATGGGGCTATCGACGTTCTTAGCCAAGCGTAAATTTAATGATGCAGAGCAAGAGGCGGGTAAAGCATCGTTTGTGCTTGGGCTGTGTTTTATCTCGGAGGGGGCGATTCCATTTGCGGCCAAAGACCCAATGCGAGTGATCCCATCGTGCATCGCAGGTGGTGCACTGACAGGTGCGATATCTATGCTAATTGGTGCAAAACTGATGGCGCCACACGGTGGCCTCTTTGTGCTGTTGATCCCGAATGCAATCAGTCCGGTGTTGATGTATTTAGCCGCCATTGCCGCAGGTACGCTGGTAACTGGTTTGGTTTATGCGGTGCTTAAGCCCGTCAGCCAACCGTCACCCTTGACGGCGGCTGAACAATCTTAACCTTACATTGAGTGACGGACACGTAATAAAAAAGGCCCATCAGGGCCTTTTTTATGGCGGTAAAACGGGTTAAGAAAGCGCTTCTGGCTCGGGAACCATCGGATAGCGTACTCCCATCATTTGTTCCATGCAGTGAACAACCTGGCAGCTGTAGCCAAATTCGTTGTCATACCAGATGTATAGCACACAACGGTTTCCCTCGGCGATCGTCGCTTGGCTGTCCACCACGCCGGCAAAGCGCGATCCCACCAAGTCACTTGATACCAACTCCGTCGACTGGGTAAAGTCTATTTGCCCAGAAAGTGGTGAGTACAAGGCCACATCTTGCAAATAGGCGTTGATTTCGTCTTTGTGAGTTGGGTTATCTAAATTCAGGTTGGCGATAGCCATGGAGACATTTGGCGTGGGTACACGTACAGAGTTCCCCGTTAACTTACCTTTTAGCGCAGGCAAAGCTTTCGCGACCGCACTGGCGGCACCGGTGGACGTGAGAACCATATTCAATGAGGCAGAACGACCACGGCGATCGCCCTTGTGGTAATTATCAATGAGGTTTTGATCATTGGTAAACGAGTGAACTGTCTCAATGTGTCCGCCATCAATACCAAATTTATCGTGCATGGCTTTGAGCACGGGTGTGATTGCATTGGTGGTACAGCTAGCGGCAGAAATAATTCGATCATCTTCGTTAATCACGTCATGATTAACACCGAATACGACATTTTTAAGTTCGCCTTTGCCCGGCGCGGTGAGTAGCACCTTCTTGGCGCCTTTGCTGTCAAGGTGTTGACGCAAGCCTTGTTCATCACGCCACATGCCTGTGTTATCGACCACCAGTGCATCATGAATACCGAATTGGGTGTAATCGACTTCTGTTGGGTTATTGGCATAAATGACTTGGATAAAATTACCATTGGCGATCAACGCATTGCGTGATTCATCAACGGTAATGCTGCCATTGAATGGGCCGTGGACAGAATCGCGACGCAGCAGGCTGGCGCGCTTTTCCAGGTCGCCTTCTTTTCCGCCACGCACCACGATCGCGCGTAAACGTAAGGGATAGCCGGGACCGCTTTTTTCAATCAGTAAGCGCGCGAGTAAGCGACCGATACGACCAAAGCCATAAAGTACTACGTCTTTAGGGTCGACTCGATTACCCGTTCCCAATAAATGCCCCAATTGGTGATGTAGAAAATCAGGAATGCCGTTCTCACTGTCATGCTGTTGCCAGTAGGTCCATGCGAGCTGACCGATATCGATTTTACTGGGAGCAAGATCTAATTCAGCCATCACTTCGATCAACGGCAACGTTTGGCTGGGCGATAAGGTGCCCCCCGTATAGCGGCGCGCCACGCGGTGTGCCTTAATGATATCAATGGTGCTAGCGTTGATCAGTTGACGACCGAACAGTTGAATTTCAACGCCTTTTTGGCGGTAAAGCTGGCTAAGCAGCGGATACATGGTTTCAGAGTGAGTTTGACTGGTTTGCCAATCGAGTAGGTAGCTTTCTGGACTCATGAATCGACCTTTTTCACGAATGATAGTGGGTGGGCAGGGTGCCCAGTAGGGTATTTGGCTGATCGTCGCCAGCCTTTTGATTTTGCCGCGCAGTCTAAATGATGCGGAATTATTCACCTACTAAAAAAAAGTGGGCAGAGATAAAAACTTATGAGGGCGAGAGGTGGGGAAACGACGACCACAATATCTATCAAATGTGATCAAGATTGTAACTCATATGAAACAAATCAAATTGGGCACTTATAACTGTGAAGTGCTGTGTCCGTTGAATTGTCTTAATAATCGTCAAGAAAAAAGCAAGCAAAGAAGAAAAAACACAAGTTACACTCGCCTTTGCAGCGAAGCGTTACAAATCGATAGCAACTTGTGTTTATGTCTTAGCGACAGTAAGAGGAGAGAGGTTTAAATCCCTAGTTCGTCAAGTAAGTCATTACTACCGCTGTCTTTTTTATCGCTTTTGTCGTTAGACTTTTCTTCTAATTGGCGAACCGTTTCTGCTTCCAGAATGGAATCAGGATCAACCTCTTCCCCTTCTTCAAAGTCCTGAAGCTGAATAAATTCGGTACGCTCCATGGCAAGCTCAAGATAGAAGATATTGTTGTGCTCAGTGGTAAAGCTCACGCGGCGCGCTTGTGGCTTGTCGATGTTGCTATCGACTGACACCGTAAGATTTTTGTTGACCGCCATCATCTTCGGCTGGTTTTGGGTGATAGAGGTTTGGATTGAACGCTTAACCTTACCGGTGAAATCGCCAATAATCTGGTTCATGAGCTCACCGAGCACATCGCCCACTTCATCTGCGGTGTGTAAGCTGGCTAACTCTTCTTCGGGGATCCCCATATGCTGCATGTAATTGCGGTAAATTTCTAACGCCGCGGCGGAGGAGAAGTTGATTACAACAAGGCCAGAGAAGCCACCATCAAACAGCACAAAACAGCCGAGGTCAGGCTTGAGGCTGGTTTTGGCAATCTTTTGTACCATAGCAGCATGGTGTACGGGAGAGTCAGTCGCTTTGGTTAATACTGCCGTGGCGGACTGACACAGTTTGAGCAGAATGTCCTCGGAGGTGACTACTTTGGTTTTTCTCATTATTCACTACCGTCATGGTTGATAAAACTTACTGTCAGTGTGGCACTGGATTGCGCGATTTGTACACCGATTTTCCGGATATCCGGATAAGGGATCACATTCATCTGTCTGTGACCGCGTATATTGGGTCATTGAGGATCACGCGGTAATACCTCCAGCAAATGATCAAGTACCGTGTTGATACGGGTTAATGCCTGAACAAGTGCTTCTGTTTGCTGGTTGTTAGCGGCTTGTTCGGCCTCAAGACAGGCTTGGTGAAGCGCTGTCGCACCAATGCTGCCTGCGGCAGATTTTTGTTTGTGTGCCGCCTCTTTTAATGCTTGCCAGTGTTCAAAAGGCGGTTGCGATTGCGCGAGGGCGCGTAGGCCAGGGACGCTACGTTTGAGGAAAACATTCACAATGTCTTGATAGGCGTGTTGCTGTCCGCCATATAAACGCTCAACCACCGTTGGATCGAGTATAGATGGCGCGTCGGCGCTGGCTGTCACAGGGGATGGAGTAGGTCGCGTCGTCGCGTGTGGACGGTTAATCCAATAGGTTAAGCGTTCGTCAAGCGGATCCAGCTCAATGGGCTTGGTAATGTAATCGTCCATGCCTGCTTCAAAACACCGTGTTTCTTCACCACTGAGCGCATTGGCGGTAATGGCGATAATAGGCACCCAACCCGATGCCCCTTGGATCTCGCGTAAAGCCGCGGTGAGCGCATAGCCATCCTTGTTGGGCATATGGCAGTCGGTCAGGACAAGATCCACCTGATGGTGTTGATACGCTGTGAGTGCCTGGTCACCATCATCCGCCATCACCACCTCATAGCCAAGATAATGGAGTTGCTGGGTGAGTACCTGTTGGTTCGTGGGGTTATCCTCTGCGACTAAAATACACCCGCGAGTGCGTTCGGGATCTCGTGCTTTGGCTTCTGCCTCGTCAGGAAGAGGCAACATAGCGTCAGATTCCGCCAACATACTGATATCGGGACTTTCAAGCCCAAGGCATACTCGTAGACCGTGGACCAGACGACGATAGGTTAATGGTGAGGCAAACAGCTCTACGATGCGTTTATCAGGGTGGGTTGCCAGCGATAAGGTATGTTTGAGCGCAATCACATGATCGACCGCGCGTTCAGCGATTAATGTACTTGGCTCGGCGTGGGTGGTAATCAATAACCGGTGTGTGGCCAGTTGCTTGTCCATTTTCGACGGCGATGAATCATGGTGATAAGCGATATGCAAGTGCTCCAGATAGCGGCACACCGCGTGATTGAGTGCGTCTTGAGGAATATGCACTGCAACTGATAATTGTTGCGCATGCTCGCGACTAATCGGTCGCTCTGCAGGTTCTGCCAATGGGTTTACCGTATAATCGATACGCACGGTAAATCGTGTGCCGTTTCCCTGCTCACTCTCAATGTCAATCTCACCGCCGAGGAGATCGATAATATTCTTACAAATGGCTAAGCCGAGCCCTGAGCCTCCAAACTCTCGGGTGGTAGACGACTCCGCTTGGCTGAATGGCTGGAAGATAGTGTCGAGTTTATCTGGTGCAATGCCGATCCCGTTATCGGTGATGGTAAACACCAGCTGTGCTTTTTGCGCCTGAGGGTTATCTATCGCGTCAATATTAACTGTTACAAAACCAGGCTGACGGTGCTGGCCACCAGAGAACTTAATCGCATTACCAACCAGATTAAACAGCACCTGTTTTAATCGGTTGGGATCGCCCACCAGTTGATCGGGGAGGTGAGGGTTAATGAATAGTGACAGTGTCACCTTTCGCTTATTGGCATGATGGCTGACGGTGTCCATCACTTGCTCTACGGTGTCGGACAAAGAAAAGGTGACACGTTCAAATTGCAGCTTTCCGGCCTCGGTGCGTGAAAAGTCGAGGATGTCGTTAATGATGGAGAGCAGAGAAAGAGCGGATTCGCGCACCGTGCTAATCAGGCTTTGCTGAGAGGGCGTTAACGACGAGCGACGGAGCATATCGAGCATCCCAATCACACCATTCATTGGTGTGCGGATTTCATGACTCATGGTGGCGAGAAATTGCGCTTTGGCGCGAGAGGCACTTTCTGCGCGCTCTTTTTCGGCCATTAATTGCTCTCGAGCCTGATTACGAGAAATGATATGCGCACGAAATATCACCAGACCATGGGCGATCTTACCAACTTCATCCGTCCGATCTTGAAAATTACTGGCCGGTGGGGTCATATCGCCAGCCACTAGGCGCTGCATGGAATCGGCGAGTTTGGCAATCGGCTGAGTGAATGTGCGGTAAATATAAAAGTACATCGCGCCACTGACGAACAAGATAAAAATCAGTAAATAGCCAAGGTTGAGCTGATTTGAGTGGAGTATTGAACGCAAATCAACCATTGAGCGGGTAACCACTTTTCCTGTCTGTTGTGCGAACGTTGAGAGCGCATCCTCAAGCGCTTGGTATTCTTGATCACTCAAGGTTCGCACTGCGGTCATGGCGCCGACTTTGGCACTGGGCTGATAGTTATTAAAAATGGCGATACCACTGCGCTTTAAACTGGTGAAATGGTGGCGGATGTTGGACAGTTTTTTCAATGAGGCAGGGTCGTTGAGCTCGAACTGCGCCAAGGAAAGATAGCGCTCGAATGTTGCCATATCTTCCATAAAGCGTTGTCGGCTACTTTCTCGCCCATCTAGATATTGGTTAAGCTCAGTCAGCATATCGCCATTTTCATCGACCAGCTCATCAAGGTATTGCAACACGGCCAGGTTATCGGGCTGTGTGAGCGATTGTGAGGCCTTTAATTCGGCAATCAAGTTATCAATCGGTCGCACCACATCAATGGATAGTCGCATTACCTGTTTACGTGCCCATTGCTCAGCGACCGGATCAAACTCTGTTAAGACTTTTTGATGAGCGATACGTTGAAAGCGCTCATAAAGCTGGCTGATCAATGAAAGTCGCTGCTCTGCGTCGGGTTTTACCTCACGTAGGCGAGCCAGCAATTGTTCAAAGTCTTGCTGACTTTCTAGAAAAACCGCGAGTGATTCATGACGGCCCATGACATATTTGAGCATGCTGGCATTCATATCACTGGCGGCACGCTGCATGCGCATGGTGATAATTGCGCTCGGGATTTCTTGATGAGTGGCGCGGCCAACATCGCGGTTGACGCGCTCCTGCATGATGTAGCTCGAGACTGACAGGCCCAGCACCATCAAGGTGATGAAGGTCATGATCAACCCAATCTTGCTGACGATACTCTTACCAAATGGGCGAGGGTGATTTACCTTCATGACGATTCCTACATCCTTGTCAACGATTGATTTGGGCGTGATCCGTGTTAAATTGCGCGTTGTGTTGTTTGCTTTCATCACAGTGAAGCCAGACTATACTGCAAGGAGACTGGCGTCAGTCGTTTGTATGATTTGACGTTGCCACTCGGCCCCCTTATTCGAGCCAGACTAAAAGGGAAGAGGACGATGTGAGCAGACACCATGTCATAGAACGATGATCAGTTTATAGTATACAGTGCGCTAAGCACTGCGAAGCGTGACTCGCTTTCTAATTTCGCCTTCAATAGGCGCAAATAGCCGACGGGCACGGTACAATAGCGATAGTTGAATAGTCTAAGGACAAGTAATCATGGTAGTAGACTCAGACGGGTATCAAGCACTGATCGAACATTTTGCGTTTAATCTCTCTGTGTTTGAAAAACCGGGTGAAGCCATTGGCGATGATACCATTGCCGATATTGTGCACGATCTGGTCGCCTCTAATATTATGACCATTTGCGAGCAAAATCCTGGGCTTTCGTCTGCATTGCGCTTCACCATATTACGAGAGGCTGACCGTGTGGTTGAAGATATGGAAGAAGTGCTGGCGGGTCGGTGGGAGCAACCAGTGACCGCAGAGCAGGTAGGCTTTCTCGAAGAGTACGTTGCCTTGGTAAAAAACCTTTTTGATGGTGCCATGGTCGAGCTGCGCTAGTGACAAGCCCTGGCGGTTACCGTTTAATGCCTGTCTTCCTCTGCTTTTGTGATCTTGGCCGCGCGATACTGACAGCAAACCTCAGTTCGGTATACTAGGCGGTCCATTTACAACCTCAGATTTTACCATGTGCCAATCCGCCCCGCGTCACGCTATTCATGCGCTTTATTCCGCCCGTTTGGCTCGTGCAACGCGTCCCTATCTCGCACGTGGCGCCGGTGTAGACCGCTGCCCATCATGCATGTTAGTTCGTCATTTCTGTGTGTGTGAGTACCGAGCAGCGTGCCAGACCCATGCCGCGTTCATGTTACTCATGTACGATGATGAGGTGCTAAAACCCAGTAATACAGGGCGTTTGATTGCTGACTGCGTCGCGGATACCTACGCGTTTATCTGGTCACGTACGCAACCTGATCCTGATATGTTGGCGTTGTTATCCCGCTCAGCGTTTCAACCCTATGTTGTCTTTCCTGCTCAGTACACAACCCCGACGCGTATGACGGCGCCAGCACGTATCCATGACAGCGCGAAGCGGCCGTTATTTATCATCATTGACGGCACTTGGCGGGAGGCGAAAAAAATCTTTCGTAAAAGCCCTTGGCTTGATCACTTTCCGGTTTTAAGTATTGAACCTCAGGCATTATCTCGGTATCGCGTGCGCGATGCTCACGGTGAAAACCAACTGGCGACAGCAGAAGTGGCTGCGGAAGTGCTTGCTGTCAATCAAGAGCACAAGGCGGCAGATTACTTAAACCAATGGTTCGATGTCTTTCGTGAGCGATACCTCGCAGGCAAACGACAAAAACACCTTGCGGAAGACAATGCGTTGACGCGCTTTCTTGATGACCGACCCCTTGTGAGTGATGCCAACACCTGAGTGAAAAGTCTGGTTGGAAAACAACGAAACTTGGGGCTAATCACGGACTTTTGCCTTGGTTTGCTGAATAATCTGGTTAAATAACGACAATTTAAGGTGACTTAGCCATGTATTACGGCTTTGATGTGGGCGGCACAAAAATTGAATTTGGCGCCTTCGATAAACAACTCAATCGTGTTGCGACCGAGCGTCACCCAACACCAACGCAAGATTACCCCGCATTAATCGACACATTGGTGCGGTTGGTGGAAAAGTATGATGCGGAGTTAGGGCAAAAAGGAACCATTGGTATTGGTATTCCAGGCTCTCAAGCAGAAGATGGAACGGTGCTGACGGTCAATGTTCCCGCGGCAAATGGACAGTCTTTGCGAGATGATTTACAAGCACGTGTGGGGCGAGAAGTGCGGATTAGCAATGACGCCAATTGTTTTGCGTTGTCGGAAGCATGGGATGCGCAAGCGCAATCGGCGAAAACCGTTTTAGGGTTAATTTTGGGCACCGGCTTCGGTGGTGGTTTGGTGATCAATGGCAAGGTCATTAATGGTAAAAACCAAATGGCGGGCGAAGTCGGGCACATGCGTATGCCGATTGATGCCTGGTTACGGTTGGGTGATAACCCGCCGATGTTTGATTGTGGCTGTGGCAATAAAGGCTGCCTGGACAATTATTTATCTGGGCGTGGGTTTGAACAGCTTTATGCTCACTTCTATCAGCCGTTGTCAGCGATCGAAATCATCGAAAAGTATCGCCAAGGTGAACCGGATGCGGTGGCATTTGTTGACTGCTTTTTTGATGTATTAGCCATGGCACTGGGAGGCGTATTAACCGCGTTTGATCCAGACATGGTCGTGCTTGGTGGCGGTCTCTCTAACTTTGATGAGCTGTATCAAGCGATGCCTGAGCGCTTACCGGCACATCTGCTGTCTGCGGCTAACGCCCCTGATATTGTCAAAGCGCAGCACGGTGATGCGGGAGGGGTGCGTGGCGCTGCCTTCTTACATTTAACCTGATGGCAATAACAAAGCCGACGAACGTCGGCTTTGTGTGAGCGATTTTATTCTGGTTTTTTGTTCTGACAATGGCGGATGGCGTTGTCGAGTAATTCCAGTGCCGTTTTGTCCGTTGGCGGTAACGCCGCATCAGACTCGGTGATCGGTGTTGTACGCTCGCCCCAACGGATTAATCCTGCGCCCCATGTCAGGCCAGCGCCAAATGCCGCGGTGAGCAGCTGGCTATGTGGCTTAACGGCCCCTTGCTCAACCGCTTCGCACAAGGCGATAGGGATGGTGGCTGCTGAGGTATTGCCATAGCGCTGGATATTAATAAACGCCTTGTCTAACTCGATGCCAGCGTGCTCACATAAGGTTTCGATAATCCGTTTGTTGGCTTGATGCGGCACGACCAGATCAATACCGTCGGCATTGAGCTGATTCCGTGTTAATACCTGATTTGCCGCTGATCCCATGCCTTTGACCGCACGCTTAAAAATATCACGGCCGATAAAATCAAACGCAAAATAGCCATTATCCGGGTCGAAGCGATCCATTGCCGTCCCGAAAGCGGGGATCGCTAACACGTCACGGCCTGCTGGGTCGCAACCAAGTTGTGCATCAAGTAACCCCACTTCCTGCTCGCTTTTGCTTACCACGACGGCGCCGGCACCATCACCAAATAGCACGGCGGTATCGCGTTTGCTCCAATCCAAATACCAGGTTAAATGCTCTGCGCCGATAATGAGCGCATGCTGATAATGGCCAGCTTGGAGCATCTTGGTTGCGGTCTCTAACCCGTATAAAAAACCGGTACAAGCGGCATTCATATCAAATGCCGCGGCACGAAGTGCCCCCAAGTTGCCTTGCACTTTGGAGGCAATATTAGGGATCAGGGTATCTGGTGAGCAGGTCGCTACAATCAACAGATCGAGCTGGCTTGCCTCAATGCCTGCTGCCGCTAACGCGCGTTGGGCGGCAACGGTGGCGAGCTCTGAGGTTTCTACATGACTCACTCGGCGCGCTTCAATACCTGTGCGTGAGCGAATCCATTCATCATTGGTCTCTAAAATTGTGCTGAGATCGTCATTGCTCAACACCGCGGGCGGAAGGCACTTCCCCCAGCCTGTAATTTCTGCAAATGCCATAGTAATTTACGGGTTGTTTAGCGTTGCGCTAGTGTAAACCTGAAACTCGGATGAAACAATTTTGATGGTTGATAAGGCGTGAAAAACACTACCTGGCGCAAACACCAGGTAGTGGGAGAGTGATTACCAGAACAGGCGAGTGAAAATCGCCAAGACAGCAATACAAACAATGTTGAGATATAAGCCGACACGCATCATATCACGTTGTTCTATATGGCCTGAACCAAACACAATGGCGTTTGGTGGCGTGGCGACCGGCAGCATAAAGGCACATGACGCGGCAATAGCGATCAGCGCAGAGAGTGCAACGGGTGACACACCCAATGCTTCGGCGATGGTAGCAAAAACCGGTACTAGGAGTGCAGCGCTGGCGGTATTACTCGCAAACTCAGTCAAGAAAATGACGAATGCCACCACGCCTAGCATAGTGAAAAACAGCCCAGATCCTGTCAGTGCATTGCTCAGGTGGTTGGCGAGAAACAAACTCGTGCCGGTTGCTTTGAGGACATTGCTCAAACAAATTCCCCCACCGAAGAGTAGCAGCACGCCCCAGTCAGCGGTTTTTTCGACTTCTTTCCATTTCACCACTCGCGTTGCCCCCAGCAAGACAATCGCGGATAACGCCACAATAGAGTCAAACTTGCTAAGGCCACCAAGCATGGCATTCAATGGTTTACTGAATATCCAGGCACTGACGGTCAGTGCGAAAATCACAAGCGTGATCACGCGAGGTTTGCTCCAGGTGAAGTCACGCTGATCCGCTTTAAAACTATGGTTAAGGTTCGGCTTGGTGAGCACATACAAGACGGCAACGGCGATGGGGAGCAATATCAGAGTGACAGGCAGGCCTAATTTCATCCAATCTGCAAAGCTAAGCCCAGCTTCAGCCGCCGCAATCGCATTTGGGGGACTACCGACAATGGTCGCTATGCCGCCGATGCTCGCGCAATAGGCAATACCCAACAGCACAAACACATAGGTGCCATGATCTTTTTGATTATTCACCTTGTGTAAAATGCCTAACACCAGTGGCAGCATCATAGCGGTTGTCGCGGTGTTACTGATCCACATGGATAGAGCGGCCGTGACCCCAAATAACATCATGACGGCCACCGACATTTTGCCTTGGGCAATGGTGAGCACTTTATTGGCGATGGCTTGATCGAGGCCTTGTGCTTGCAGCGCGGCTGCCAAGGCAAAACCACCGAGAAAGAGAAAAATGATGGGATTGGCGAAATTTGACATCGCTGCCGGTGTTTCAAACACACCAAGCGCGACGGCCATAATGGGAACCAGGATCGCGGTGATGCTGACATGAATCGCTTCAGTAAGCCATAACACGGCAATGAATATCAGTAAGCTTAGGCCGGTTGTGACATCTGTTTCAAACGGCAGGGTGTTATACAAGATGAAAAACAGGGCAATGTCAGCAAACAAGATCCACGCTTTTCTATCCAGCCCCGACGCACGGGAGGAAAGGGTTTGCACATCCATAGGGCGTCCTTTTTTAAACGTTATTGAGTATTTTTATAATGTTTTGCTTTGAGTTTTTAGGTGCTTGATAGGGGTAGGGTTACTGCCATTTGGGCGACAGTGGGCCTCCAAGCGACGGCTAATATACGCCTAAATAGTCCGCGTGTTAATCGATTGCAGGCAGGTTTTTAAACAAATGATTAAAGTAATGTGAAAATTGTGATTGGGTCGGCACTGGTCAATATTGGGGTTAGTCGTTCGACGTTGAGACGCCACTGATTGGCTCTTTTGGGCCGGTAAACTTGGGTTTGACGTTGAGAATAAAGCTATCAAGTACCGCTTTGGTTCTTGCTAATACTTCACGTGCGCGAATTTTGACACCTGCCCAGCCTTGCGGACTCGGTACGGCGTAACAAATAGCATCAATATTGTTTACATCGGCGAGAAATAACGCACGCTCGCAATGAAATTGTTGGCTGATCACCGTGTAGCGCGCCAAACTGAAAACGGTTTTCGCACGGACAACAGAGTCCAGCGTTCGAAAGCCCGCATAGTCTAGGTGAATTGTCTCTTCCGGGATCCCTGCTTGACGTAAATCTCGCTTCATCGTCCAGGGCTCATTATACGAGCGGTGCGCGTTGTCGCCACTGAGCAAAAGGTGCTGAATCTTACCTGCATGGTATAACGACTCCGCCGCTTCAATCCGGTAGGTGTAATAGGGATTGGGGGTTTTACCAATGTACTTGCTGGTTCCCAGAACCAAGCCGACTTGCCGAGCGGGTAGCGTCTCAGCGTGTTGATAAACCCGGCCTTTAGCGTTAACTGTGATCGCGATATCACTGGCAGCCATCACGATAGCGGTGACCACAGTAAAACCAATCAATGTGAAAATCGCCCGACGAAA
The DNA here is from genome assembly GCF_009377945.1 of Salinivibrio sp. VYel1. NCBI lineage: Bacteria > Pseudomonadati > Pseudomonadota > Gammaproteobacteria > Vibrionales > Vibrionaceae > Salinivibrio > Salinivibrio sp. VYel1. The sequence continues at coordinate 23,250 of NZ_RSAM01000004.1, forward strand.
AAGGCGCTGGAGAGCCATGGTGCGTTTTATTACCTTTGCGCGAATTAAGCCGCACTCGGGGTCACGTGTGCGGGCAAGTAGGTGGAATAATAGCAAAAAAAGCGCCTGGGTAGACGCTTTTTTCTGTTAGGCTCGCGTTAAAAAGAGGTCCGTTTGTAAGCACGATACTGTGGTGACCAGAAGCTCTCTTCAATACGCTTTTTAAGGGCCTCGTCAGACAGTTCTGAGGCAACCCCCTCAGCAATAGCCTCTTTCGCAACCGCAAACGCGATGCGTTTTGATACCTGCGTGATATCTTCCAACGACGGTAGCAGGGCGCCTGTGCCACGCTTGGCTAATGGCGAGCACTCAGCTAAAGCGCGCGATGAGGCCATCAGCATGCCATCTGTCACCCGGGATGCAGCAACCGCTAACACGCCCAGCCCAATACCTGGGAAAATATAGCTGTTATTACACTGTGCAATAGGAAAGGTCTTGCCATTGTCTAAACGAACAGGCTCGAACGGACTCCCTGTTGCAACCAGCGCTTGGCCGTCAGTCCAGCGCAAAATATCAAAGGGCGTTGCCTCCACACGGCTGGTAGGGTTAGAGAGAGGGAAAACGATAGGACGTGGGCAATTGGCATGCATTTCTTTCACCACATCCTCGGTAAATAATCCAGGTGCGCCAGAGACGCCGACCAATACGGTCGGTTTCGCATTCCGCACGACATCGAGCAACGAAATGTTACTGTCTTCTAACTGCCAGTGGTTGAGCGCCTCGCTCTTTTGCACCAGCCGTTGCTGAAAGTCGAGTAAGTTAGGCATGGCATCGATTAATAGCCCCCAACGGTCGACCATGTAGACACGTGCGCGCGCCTCTTGATCGGAGATACCTTCAGATACCATTTGCGCGATGATCGCTTCGGCAATACCACAACCGGCTGATCCAGCGCCTAAAAATGTGATGCGTTGCTCGGAGAGCTTAGTACCTGCGGCTTTACACGCTGCAATCAAAGAGCCAACAGTCACCGCGGCAGTACCTTGAATATCGTCATTAAAGCAGCAGACTCTATCCTTATATCGCTCCAGGATCGGCATAGCATTTTTTTGTGCAAAGTCTTCAAATTGAATCAAGGCATCTGGCCAGCGGCGTTGAACCGCTTGGATAAACTCTTCAATAAAGGCATCGTATTCTTGTCCGCTGATGCGGGTGTGACGCCAGCCCATATACATGGGATCAGAAAGGCGTTGTGGGTTATTGGTACCGACATCCAACACAATAGGGAGTGTGTAGGCTGGACTGATCCCGCCACAAGCTGTGTAAAGCGATAGCTTACCAATCGGGATGCCCATGCCGCCAATCCCCTGATCGCCGAGTCCGAGAATACGCTCCCCATCGGTGACAACAATCACTTTGACGTTATGACGAGAGGCGTTATTAAGTACATCATCAATGCGATCGCGGTTAGGATAAGAAATGAAAAGCCCGCGGCCTCGGCGATAGATATTGGAGAAGTTCTCACAGGCTGCGCCTACCGTCGGAGTATAGATGATGGGCATCATTTCGGTAATATGGTTGGAAACTAACCGGTAAAAAAGCGTTTCGTTGGTATCTTGGATGTTGCGTAGATAAATATGCTTGTCGATATCGTTCTCGAAGCGCTGATACTGTTGGTAGGCACGCTCAGTTTGTTCTTCAATCGTTTCGATGGCGTCAGGCAATAAGCCCTCGAGGTTAAAAAACTTACGCTCTTCGACGCTGAATGCGCTTCCTTTATTCAACAATGGCGTTTCTAGCAAGGCTGGTCCCGCATAGGGAATATAGAGAGGACGTTTTTGGTTATTCATGAATGATCAGACTCGATGTTGTCTTTTAATTAGGTCGATGATGAGTATTGGGCGTTATCTGGTGCCTTCGTGGCAAAAATGATCCCTTGCGAAACGCTTTAAAGGCGTCAGTCTGCGATAGCCCATAATTACGCTGTAATTGGGGACAAAGTTTAGGCATGAATGGTGACCTAATTCAACTTTTTTACTTGATTGTGCGGGATCGGCAGAGGTATCTGAGAGAGCGTTTAAATTTGTTATCGGCGCTGAACGGCTCATTTTTGTCTGATTATTCAAACGTTTGTACATAGAAAAAACGGAAGTTAGATCACAACCTCCGGCAAAACTGCGCACGGGACATGGAAGCTGACTACACTAGAGGTGGTGAGCGAATAGTGACAAGGCCACGCCTTATCCTATTCAGCTTCCCCAATTTGGTATGAGCTAATAATAATAATGTTGGCTGAGCACATTTAATGGAAGGTTAAAAGAGGTAGTCCAATGAAGTCACTCATTGCCGCCAGCTTGCTGGTTTTCTCAACCACCACAGTCGCTGCAAACTTAGGCGATCTTGATTATATCACTGAGGTGTATCCGCCGTTTAACTATGAAGAGCGCGGTGAGTTAAAGGGAATTGCGGTTGATTTTCTCGAAGCTGCAACAGAAGCAGCAGGTGATCCGGTAAGCCGAGATCAAGTGAAGATTCAGCCATGGGCACGTGGCTATGCCACGGCACTGTCTGAGCCCAATACCGTATTGTTTTCAACCACACGGACGGATGAACGGGAAGATAAGTTTAAATGGGTAGGGCCGATTACAGACACAAAAATTGTTGTCTGGGCCCCTAAAAGCAAAGGGATCACTATCGACAATGCGAGTGACTTTGCCAACTATAAAGTCGGCGTTGTACGCGATGACGTCGGTGAGCACTTGTTACGCTCAATGGGTGTCGATGAAGGCGCGCTACGCCTCTCGCCAAAAGCGGATTTACTCGCCAAACAATTGGCGGCGGGCCGTGTTGATATGTGGGCGTACGAGGAAAACGTCAGTGCCTTCATTATGAGCCAAAACAATATTGACACTAGCCAGTTTGAAGTGGTTCATGTCTTGGATGAGTCTCAGCTCTACTATAGCTTTAGTAACAACACGCCAGATAGCTATGTTGAAAAGCTACAAGCGGGCATTGATCAAGCGACCGCCGATGGCACGCTTGAGGAAATCAAAAGCAAGTACAAGTAGTATGACGCGAGTGTTGTCACGAAAAAGCGCTTAGCGACTGACACGCGCTGCCGAATAAAACGGGCCTAAGTCTAACAGGCCCGTTTTTTTATGCTATTGATAACAAGTGCTCGGGGCTAGTCGCGAAAGTTTTCAAATTGGAAAGGCTGCTCAAAGTCACTTTCCTTGATTAATTGAATCACTGCCTGCAAATCATCCCGTTTCTTTCCGGTGACACGCACTTGCTCGCCCTGAATCTGGGTTTGCACTTTCATCTTGGCATCTTTAATCGCTTTGGTGATCTTCTTCGCGACAGGCGTTTCAATACCGTTTTTAAATTTCACCTGCTGATAAAAGGTTTTGCCAGAGTGAACCATGTCTTGGATATCCATTGCGCGTGCATCAACACCACGCTTGGCGAGGTTACTGCGCAACATGTCCATCATTTGGTTAACCTGAAAATCCGCTTCAGCCGTTACTTTCACGGTTTCTTTATCGAGTTCGAAGCTGGCCTCAACACCACGAAAATCAAAGCGAGTTGCAAGCTCTCGGTTGGCGTTGTCCACTGCGTTTTTTAGCTCAACGTTGTCAATTTCAGAGACAATATCAAATGAAGGCATAGTCTTTTCCTAATTGGGGCGTGAGCCAGTCACGCCGATAAATCGTCAGTCATTATGGGGTGTTGCGCGCCGCGACGGCATCAGCCAGTTGCTCGAGCAAGCGCTCGGTATCGGCCCATCCCAGACAGGGGTCAGTGATCGACTGGCCATAAACGCGTGATTGCTCGTCACCCATGGTTTGACTGCCTTCTTGTAAGAAGCTCTCAGCCATGATACCGGCAATCGCTTGCTCGCCATGGCGGATCTGATCAGCAACATTCGCGCATACATCAAGCTGGCGGCGATGCTGCTTTTGGCAATTACCGTGGCTGAAGTCTACCACAAGCTTACCAGGCAGTTTGAAATCGCTTAGCGTTTGCGCGGCGGCTTTCACATCGTCGGCGTAATAGTTCGGCTGATAACCGCCGCGTAAAATGACATGCCCATCTGGGTTGCCTGCGGTTCGATAAATGGTCATGCTGCCATTTTTGTCGGGTGAGCAGAAAAGGTGGGACTCTCTACTCGCGCGAATGGCATCGACGGCAATACGGATATTGCCGTCTGTGCCATTTTTAAAGCCAACAGGGCTGGAGAGTGCAGAGGCCATTTCACGATGAATTTGTGATTCTGTCGTGCGGGCGCCAATCGCTCCCCAGCTGATCAAGTCAGCGATATACTGACCCGTGATCATGTCGAGAAACTCGGTAGCGGTCGGCAGTCCCATTTTGTTGATATCGAGTAGGAGCTCACGCGCCGTAAACAGGCCTGCACGAATATCACCGCTTCCGTCAAGGTGCGGGTCATTGATAAGGCCTTTCCAACCGACAACCGTACGTGGCTTTTCAAAATACGTGCGCATCACCACCAATAATTGGTCGCTGTACTTATCGGCGAGCGGTTTAAGCTTGGCTGCGTAATCACGGGCCGCGTCGGGATCATGAACAGAGCAGGGACCAACAATCGCTAGCAGCCTCGTATCGTCGCCATTGAGAATACGACTGATCGCCTGTCGTGCGGCGGTAATATGGTGAGCAACATTGTCGTTGATGGGGTGGGCAGCTTCCACCTCTGCAGGCGTAGGCATGGTATCAACCACACGTGTTCGAAGCTCATCGGTTTTCAGTGGCATAGAGGACAGCCTTCCTCACATCTTATTCTGTTGCGAAGCCAGTAAGATAGCAAAAAACGCCGCCTATGAAAGCATCAATGTGACATCTGTTGGATTTTTCTTGTCAGAGCGGTGATCACCGAGGCGTATTTTAGTGAAGTGATGATGAGCGCCTCAGTGGCACATGACTCAGGCGCACGTTTAGGTTACGAGGAGCAGCTAAGGGTCATATCTTTCTCTTCATCGGCTGGACGCCGAGCGAGGGAGTCAAGCGCGGAATGTGACGCAAACGGAGAAGCCAGTACTGTCATCAAATTGTGAGTTGGCTGCATGTCACCTTGTTCTGCCGCCTCTATCGCCTGCTGGGCCAAATAATTACGTAAAATAAACTTAGGATTGGTTGCCTGCATGCCAGCGAGGCGAGTGTTGTCGTCATGATCTGCCACCCGTTGGTGGTATTCGCTTAACCAAGCCGTTAAGGCATCGGCATCTGATACGAGGTCGTTAAACTGGCTGAGTGTCTTTGCACTTAATAGCGCCTCTTGCTTGATGTCACTGAGCCTGCGAAAGAAAAGGGTGTAGTCGACTTGTTGAGATTCGAGCAATGAAAAAAGCGCGTTGAACAAATCACTGTCCCCTTGCTGTGCATCGGACAACCCTAGTTTGTCGCGCATGGCTTTGCTGTAAGCTACCTGGAGATGGTGTTCATAACCGCCTAGAATGTCGTTAATCACGTCACTTTCAAGCAGTGGGGTAAAGGCGTAGCCAAGCGCAGAGAGGTTCCATAGCGCGATAGCAGGCTGCTGATTAAAGGCATATCGCCCCGTGTAATCAGTGTGGTTACAAATATTGCTCGGGTTGAAATCATCCAAAAAAGCATAGGGGCCATAATCGAAGGTCTGGCCTAAAATCGACATATTGTCGGTATTCATGACACCATGGTTAAAACCAACCGCTTGCCACTTGGCAATCATTTCTGCTGTGCGCTCGACAATTTCTTGTAGCAATGCGGCATAAGGTTTCTCGGCCTCGGCAAGCTCAGGAAAATGGCGTGCAATGACATAGTCGGCCAGCGTACCCAGTGCATCGTGCTGTTGGCTGTAAAACAAGTACTCAAAATGGCCGAAACGCACGTGGCTTTCCGAGACCCGAAGTAAGGTTGCGGCCGTCTCGATGCGCTCGCGCATCACCGGGGTATCGCTGGTGGCCATGGCTAATGCCTGCGTGGTAGGGATGTTGAGTCCCTTCATGGCTGCGCTCGCGAGATACTCACGGAGGGTGGAGCGTAACACCGCTCGCCCGTCGCCGTGGCGGCTATAGGGGGTTTTTCCCGCCCCTTTTAAATGCCAGTCCCAGAGTGTGCCATTATCATCACGCCACTCTCCCAATAACACCCCACGACCATCACCGAGCTCAGGGTTGTATTGGCCGAATTGGTGCCCTGTGTATTTCATTGCAAAGGGTTTGCGGCCCGCAAGCGGCGTCTCCGCAGACAGAATTGCACGAAAGCGTTCACTGTGAATGTCTGCCGTCGTTAAGCCGAGTTCATCAGCTAGCGCGGCGTTGTATGTTAGAAGCCGGCCGTTGTCCAAAGGCGTAGGGGTCACTGCTTTACCCAATGCGTTTCCTAATTGGCTAAAGCTAAACCGAATATGTTCACCATCAAATACTGCCATGCATCCCCCTTTAGGTTAATCATTTAAGCCTAACAGCCTGGCTGCCGCTAACAAGGGATAGAATGTAGGGGTATTGGTTGACATGGGTTGGTGTTTTTTTCCTCACCCGAACCGTATTTCTTCCACATCTAAAGGACAAATTGCGTATACTCACGGGCATTATTTTCTACAGCGCTGAGACAATGATTAAACTAGGGCAATACAACAAACTATCAGTGGTGAAACAGGCAGACTTTGGCGTGTTCCTTGATGGCGATGACTTTGGCAATATTTTGCTGCCGACCCGTTACGTCCCTGAGAATACCCGTGTTGGTGATACGCTCAATGTGTTCATCTACTTTGACTCCGAAGATGAGATTATTGCCACGACTGAAACGCCCTATGCGCAAGTGGGTGAGTTTGCATCATTGCGCTGTGTTGGCGTCAATACGGTCGGGGCGTTTGTCGACTGGGGGTTAAGCAAAGATTTGTTGGTGCCCTTTAGCGAGCAACGTACGCGCATGGAGGAGGGAAAACCCTATGTGGTGCGGGTTTATACCGACAAGGCATCCGGGCGTATTGTTGCGAGCCGCAAGTTCAATAAGTTTATCAGTGAGGAGCCGCCTCAGGTAAAAGTCGGCGATAAGGTCTCGGTGATCATTACTGACATCACCGACCTTGGCTTTAAGTGCGTGGTGAATAACCAGCATTGGGGGCTTATCTATCGCGCTGAAGCGTTCGGTAAGCTGTTTATCGGCAAAAAACTCAGTGCCTATGTAAAAACCGTTCGTGAGGATGGCAAAGTTGATCTGGCATTACAAAAACATGGTAAAGCGCGGGTTGACGATCTCAGTGACAAAGTGATTAAGATGCTAGAGAGCAAAGGGGGCTTTTTACCACTTAATGATAAAAGCTCACCTGACGCTATTTTTTCTCTCTTTCGTACCAGCAAGGCGACCTTTAAGAAAACACTGGGTGGGCTTTATAAGCAACGTAAAATTCGTATTGAACAGGACGGCATTTACCTGAACAAGTGACGGTGTCACAAATTCCCGATAAAAAAAGACCCGGAACGTCCTGTTCCGGGTTCAGGGAAAAGGCTCAAGGAGCCATATGCCAATATTTAGGTTGTGATTACTAAAGTGTAGTCTATCAATAAAGACATGCCAGTTTGTGACACAATTTTGTTAAAGGGTAAGTATTATCAGGGACCTAGCGAGCGCATCGAGGTCCCTGATTTTTTAGCGAGCGTATCGAGAGTCGCTTAGTACAAGCAGCTTAGGGTGTTGGAATAGCCGTTCGCCATTCCTGCCATACTTTTTTACTCTCACTGTGCAGCAAGAAGTGACGATGATCATTGGCCACTGGCTGCAAAGGTTGATCGTCCGGGGTTGAGAAAGCAATACCGCCTTTCAGCAAACTATCAATCGTGCCGCTTTTGAGATCTGCACCCGTTAGCCCAATGGAGACATCGACCCCGGACTCGTTCCAAAAGACCGTGTTTTCACGAACTAGGTGTGCATATTGAGGCGCGATTTGTAGTTCGAAAATGACTCGGTCAGACAGCTCGCCTAATCTAACGCTAGAGACAATACCCACTTCGATATCGCGATGTAATACCGGTGTGCCAGGGGCGATAGAGTGGCGAGCGTCGCTCTCCAGGATGAGTGTCAGCCCTTTTGGGTACTTGGGCGAGTCATGGAGGGTGAACTGTTGGGTGAAGTCACCCTCGCCGGGGACCACCGAGATATAGGTGCCAAATAGTGAGTCCAAGTTCTCTGTTTTGGTCAGGCTGAGGACGGGTTGAGTGAGCCAGAAATAGCTGCCGGTGCGCGCAAGCGCATTTTTGTATTCAGGGTAGAGACGAGCCTGAATGGTCACGTTTTCGTGGTCGAAGTCGGGGCTTAGGGTGATCACTTCGCCAACATCGACTCCTTGATAACGGATCGCGCTGCCCACTTTTACCCCGTTAGCCTGGTCAACCGTTAGCCTAATATCTACACCGTACTGAGCGGCTTCTTGCTTTGAGGGGTAAAGCTTCCAATCTCCGTTTCGTTTATTACTAATACCAGGCATGGTGCCGAAGGCGATACCGCCGTTAACCAGTGAACGCAACGAGCCTGTATTAATTTCGACGCCGCTGAGGTTGGCTTTGATATCCAGCCCAGATTGATTCCAAAATACGGTTTGTGGATTAATCAGATGCTTATAGCGATTACTCACCGCAATGGCGATGGAGACAGTGTTGCCGTTAAGCTGATATCCTTCCACTTGGCCGACCACAAAATTGCGGTACATCACGGGACTGCCTTCACTCACACCAGGCATACGACTCGCCACTAAGGTAAAGCGTGTTTCACCGCGTGCATCTTGCTTGGCGTGCTTCGCTTGAATAGGGGAGGTGTACAGTGGATACGTCTCCTTGATGCCTTTCGCCCCTTCGCTGGTAAAGCTTAAAGCCGGGTCGGCGATTTGTTCCATCGCTGGCACGACCACATTGAGACCGTCACCACTGAGCTCGCCCGTGATCCCACCGAGAATAAAAAACTGCGATTGTTGTTTCACCAAGTGGCGGTATTCTGGATAAATCAATAGCTTTAAAGTGACGGTGTCACTTTCATTGAGCGCGACACGGTCGATAAAGCCCACTTGAATGCCGCGATGCAATACTTTGGTGTGGGGGGTTAAGCCGTATGCATCGTCTGCGGTTAAGGTTACTGTGAGGGCACCGGTCAGTTGCTTTTGCTGTTGGTGCCAGGTTCGGGCGGTAAACACATTGTCAGGCATCGCGGGATCAGCATCTGCCGAGCCAGGTTGGATCGTCAAGTAGTTGCCGAGGACTAAATTACCCAGGTTCTTTAGTCCATCAAAACCAATTTGGGGCTGCTCTATCTGAAAGTAGGTGTCTTGGTTGAGCAGCCAGGTCATGCTGGGGTCAATGTGTGCGGTCGCGACTGGGCGTTGTTGCTGTGCCGCGACGTCTATGTGGGTAATTTCACCGACTTCTAATCCTTGATAGGTGATCTTCGTCCCCGCGCCGGGCAGCCCATGTTGTTCAGGGAGCGCTATTTGTATCGATTGACCGCGTGCGGCCTGCGAAAGGCTTTGGTAGAGCTGAAAAGGGCGATTGTCCTCAAGTGTTGGGCTTGCTTTCGGGGAGTCGAATGCAATGCCACCGGCAATCAAGCTCGCCACACTCTCGAGCTGCACATCAACACCCGACACATCAACATTGGCTTTTACACCGCTGATCGACCAAAAGCGTGTGTCTTGTTTGAGTAAATGCGAGAATTGCGGCTCAATTAACGCGGAGAGCGTCACCCCTTGCGAATCTTGATCAAGCCGGTAACTGTAAATTTCGCCGACACGAATTTTCCGATAGTAAATCGGCGAACCGACATTCAGTGAGCCTAATGTCGGTGCGTGTAGCTTGACGGTTGTGCCGGCTTTTTCTGCGATATCTGTCGGTGGTTCGTCACGCGCGACGAAGGATAGGCTAGGGTCACCACTGCCAGGCTGTAAGGCAATATAGTTGCCTGAGACCAAGGTTTCGAGGCCGCTGATCCCAGTGATCGAGGCGCGTGGTTTCACAAGCCAAAACTCGGTGCCACTTGTGAGCAGTTGCGTCGCCTCTGGATAGATATTGGCGTCAACATAAATGCCGTCCAAGTCATCCGCGAGTGTAATATTTCGCACCTTACCCACTTCCAACCCTTGGTAACGGATCGTGGTTTGGCCAGCCTCCAAGCCTTGCGCATCGCTGAACACAATTTGAATCCGTTGCCCCGCTTCACTGATGGATTGAAACAGGAGCCAAGCGGCCATCAGCAAGGCCAATACAGGCAGTATCCATAGGGGAGACAAGCCATAGCTGCTTTTAACGATCGGTGAGGGTATGTCTTGTTTGTCGCTCATGATGATCCCATATCAAACGCGTATCAAGAAATTCAGTGGCAAGCATGGTTAATACCACGACCAAGCCGAATGCAATGGCACCCGGTCCAGGCATAAAGTCCATAATGCGACCACGATCGACTAAGGCGACCATAAACGCAATCACAAATAAGTCCATCATCGACCACTTTCCAATCCATTTCACGCCTCGGTATAGCCACATATGCTGACGTGGTGTGATGGCGGTGGTGCACCGTAAGCTTATTAATATCAAACCTAGCCCTAGTATCTTTGCTACGGGCACGACGATGCTGGCAGTAAAAATGATCGCAGCGATGCCTGGCATCCCATTATTAATCAGACTCGCGACGCCCGAAAAAATGGTGTCTTCAAGTCGAATGCCGTTGGAGAACAAAATGGAGATTGGGAACAGGTTGGCCGGAAACAGAAAAATGGTAGCGGTAATTAAGCAGGCCCAGGTTTTTTGCTCGCTTCGAACCATTCGGCGGTGAAGCGGTAAATGACATCGACGACAGTGAGCGCTTTTCTGGTGCCCTTGTGTTAAGCCGCAGTGGCTGCACCGGATAAGAGGGGACGGCTCGGATTGTGGTGCTGGGCGAGTAAAGGCATCCCAGTATCTTTGCGTGTTTACCCGCACCAGTAAAACCGATAGTAGTATTTGTATCGTCGCATAGCAGGCAAGCCCCACGGAAAAGTGCAAGGTGGCGTAGTCTTGAATTTTAAAACAGGCGATGGCTAAGCTGACCATTAAAACATCCGCCATCACCCAGTGTCGGCTGTGCGCAATCACGCGTACCGCTGGGCGAAACCAGCGGATGGATTGTTGGCGTCGAGACAGGTGCATCACCAATAACGCACAGGTGAACAAAAGCGGCGCAAATGAAGCACAGAATACGACGAGGCTAGCGACAAACGGGAATGAAGACCAGAGAATCTTGGCGCCGGTAAGCACGGATGTGGTGATGGTTTTTCCCAACAAATCGATGGAAAGGAGCGGCAGAAGGTGAGCGGGAAGAAACAGCACCAAAATCGTGAGTGCCAAGGCTATCTCTCCATTAAAAGACAGCCGTCGTCCGTGCGCGAGCTTGGTCGCGCAACGTGGGCAGATAGCAAGGTGATCGGAGTCAGTTTGGCACGGTTGTAACACCAGATCGCACCCCGAGCACCTCGTTACAGGTGGGGACGCCGCAAACGGTTTGTCTGGTGACTGTGTCATGGTCTACTTTCCCGCCGCCTGTTGTATTTGCCCATACAAGGTTTGATATACCCCGGGCGCATTGACTAACTCTGTGTGCGTGCCTTGTTGGGTCACTTGTCCTTCATCCAACACATAAATCACATCGGCTTCTTTAACCGCAGAGAGGCGGTGAGCCACGATAAGGGTCGTCCGTCCCGCCAAAAATGTTTGCATTGCTTGATGTAGCGCGCGCTCAGTGGCCGTGTCTAGGGCGGACGTGGCTTCATCCAAAATAACCAGTTTAGGGTCACTCAGGAGCATTCGTGCAATCGCCACACGTTGTCGCTGACCGCCAGATAAACGGATCCCTTGTCGTCCAAGCGGTGTATCTAGCCCGTCGGTGAGTTGTGTCACCACATCCCCCAATTGGGCGTGCTCGATAGCTTGCCAAAGCGCGGTGTCGGCAAGGTGACGGCCTAAGCATAAGTTATTTCTCAACGTATCATTAAACAGCACTGGCTGTTGCAATACCACGGCAATTTGATGACGGAGAGCATCCATGTCGACATGGTTAATCGAGTGGCCGTTAAAGCGTATATCACCTTGTTCTACCGGATACAGTCCTAACAGCAACTGAATAAGGGTTGATTTTCCGCCGCCACTGGCACCAACCAATGCCACACGCTGGCCGGCAGGGATACGCATGCTTAAACCATTGAGTACCGACTTATCCTCATCGTAGGAGAAACATAGATTATCAATCTCGACCGTTAAGCCCGAGGCCTGTGTGTGGGCGGCGATACGACTTGGGTCAATGCCCGCGGGTCGACGCGGCTCTTCGGCCAGTTGTAAAACCTCATTAATACGCGTCATCGCGGCTTTAGCACTATACCAAGCAAATTGAATCCCGAGCAGCTCTTGGACTGGGCCTAGCATAAACCACAGATAACCAAACACCGCGAACATCAGACCAATCGACAAATCACTGAAAAAGACCATTCCCATTGCTACAGCGCGAAAGAGCTCGAAACCGATCAAGAACATTAAAAATGATAAGCGTCCCGCGGCTTCTGACTGCCAGGCATACTTGTCAGCACTGTCTTTAATCTCACTGGCACTGTGGTCAAGCTGACGCAAATACTCACGTTCTCGATTGGCAGCACGAAGTTGATACAAACCGTCTAACGTATCCACGAGACGTTGCTGGAAGCGCTCAAAAGATTGATTCTCTTGTGTTTTAAGGTGCTTAACTCGTTGGCCAAGGGTGCGGCTTAACGCCACGACAATAGGGTTAATCAGTAAGATGAACAAGCCGAGTCGCCAATCAATCCCAAGTAAGACGACCGCGGTGCCGGTGACCGTCAACAGACCAATAATAAACTTGCTTAGTGTGGTACCAATAAACTTATCGATGGTTTCGACATCGGTGACAAGGTGAGAGGTGAGGCCGCCACTCCCACGTAATTCGTACTCACGCATACTGATCCGCCCAAGTTTGGCGATCAAGTGTTGGCGGATTTTGTAGGTGATTGCCTTACCAACCAGGGTAAATTGGCGGCTTTGTAGAATGTTAAGTCCTTGGCTGACGATGCGCATGATAACAACAATGATCAGCACAGCGGCAATGTAAACGCTCGCCTGTTGCCAGCTTATAGGCAGGAGGGTGTTGAGTACCGCAAGTCCCCAGTCTGGCTTATCCAATAGCACCTCATCGACCAATAACGGCATGAGCAACGGGATAGGCACACTGACCAAGGTGGCGGCAATGGCTACCACGTTAGCCCAAATGAGCCGGGTGCGATGGGGTCGAGCTTGGTCAAGAAGCCAGCGCCAGGTGATCATAAATAGGGATACTCAATTGAAAAGTCTTTGGATTATTTCTATTGTAATGGTCTTGTTGTTTGAGATGCAGTGATTTATGGAAAACAAAGCTGATTTTTACCGCTTGTTAACCCAACAAGCGGTTGCGTTGTGCGAAGGGGAACCCAACCTTATTGCAAAACTGGCCAATATAAGTGCGTTACTCAATAGCCAGCTTGAAGATATTAACTGGGTGGGTTTCTATCTCGACGAGGGAGAAGAGTTAGTCCTTGGCCCGTTTCAAGGTCAACCAGCCTGTGTACGCATCCCCTATGATAAAGGGGTATGTGGGGCCGCCTATCGTCAAGATACCGTAATGCGAGTAGAAGATGTGCACGCCTTTGAAGGACATATTGCGTGTGATGCGGCGAGTAACTCGGAAATTGTGGTGCCTGTTCGGGTCAATAATCAATTGCAGGCAGTACTGGATATTGATAGTCCAAGTATCGGTCGCTTTGACCAAGAAGATGAACATGGACTCGCTACCTTGGTCAAAGAAATGCAAAAACACTTGTGATTTCGCCAATCTTGGTAGTTTTTTCATATCAGGTATCTATAATACGCACCACTTTCATACTTAAATACACGTAGATACGCTGCTGTGGTTTCTCGCAGCAGGCCAGGAAAAAACATGGAAAATACTGAAAAGCTCGCGAACAGCAAAGAAGTCATTGCCTACATTGCTGAACGTTTCCCTAAATGTTTTACTGTTGAAGGCGAAGCCAAGCCATTAAAAATTGGTATTTTTCAAGATCTTGCGACACGTCTTGAAGGCGATCCCAAGGTAAGCAAGACCCAATTGCGCGCCGCGCTTCGTCAGTACACGTCTTCCTGGCGTTATCTGCACAGCGTGAAACCAGGGGCGTCACGTGTTGACCTTGATGGCAATGCGTGTGGCGAGCTTGAGCAAGAGCATATCGACCATGCTGCGCAGACCTTGTCAGAAAGCAAAGCGCGTGCGGCAGAGCGTCGTAAGCAGCAACAAGCGAAAAAGTCAGAAGGCCAGGCGAAAAGTGCGGATAAGACTGCACCAAAAGGCAAGAAGGCGGCCGCGCAATCAGCGAAAGGCCGTACGAGTAAACCAAAGCCCGCTAAAATGACTAAGAAAGAGAGTGAGCCACGTCGCGAACTCAACGCCAACGATGTTGTCGTAGGTAAAGACGTGAATGTGAACATGGGCAACGGTAATCTGCCAGCGACCATTGTTGAAATTAATAAGGATGAGGTGCGTGTTCGCCTGACTAACGGGTTAACCATGTTAGTAAAAGCGGAGCACCTCAGCGCCTAAAGGAGACTCCTCGACGCATGTTTTGTCGACGCCGCGTTTCGGCTATCGCTGCCAGCTTGATGCTGGCAGCCTCTGCCCAGGCCGTAGAAGCCAATTTTCAACTCAGTGAACTACCTTCACTGTCCGCTGAACCCCAACACGAAACCGCTTCCAAGCGTGTAACTTCTCGTTTCACTCGATCCCACTATAAGCAGTTCGCGCTCGACGATGCCTTCTCGGCGGCGATTTTTGATCGTTACTTGGAAACACTGGATTATAATCGTGTGTTTTTAACCCAAGATGATGTCGAACGTCTATCTCGTTGGAAAACGCGTTTAGATGATCAGCTCAAAGAAGGTGAGACACAAGCGGCCTATGCGATTTACAACCGTGTGCTGAAAAAACGCTTTGAGCGTTATCAGTACGCGCTGCACGTGTTGGATAAACCCTTTGATTTCTCTGCTGACGAAAGCATGGTGCTGGATCGTACTGAGCTGCCATGGGCGGCTAACGAGGCTGAACTGGATGCTATCTGGGACAAGCGGGTAAAAAATGATGCCTTGAACCTGCGCTTAACGGGGAAAGAGGATGAAGAAATCCGAGAGACTTTGGGCAAGCGTTATAACAGCGCGTTAAAGCGTTTAACGCAAAGCCATAGCGAAGATGTGTTCCAGGTCTACATGAACGCCTTCGCGCGTGAAGTTGACCCACATACTAGCTACCTATCACCACGCAATGCTGAGCAATTCCAGTCGGAAATGAATTTATCCCTCGAAGGGATAGGGGCGGTATTGCAGATAAAAAATGAATACACAGTGATTCGTTCTCTCGTTGCGGGTGGCCCTGCATCCAAGTCCAAACAGTTGTCACCCGGTGATCGAATTATTGGTGTGGGCCAAGAAGACGAAGCGATTGTCGATGTGATTGGCTGGCGACTTGACGATGTGGTCGAGCTGATTAAAGGCCCGAAAGGCAGTGAAGTTAAACTGAAAATCTTGCCCGAAGGGGCAAATGCCAAAAGTTACAATGTCACGCTAACCCGTGACAAGATTCGTTTGGAAGATCGCGCAGTAAAATCTGAAGTGATTGAGCGCGGTGACGAAAAAGTTGGCGTACTGACGGTCCCCGGATTCTATGTTGGGCTGGCCGATGACACCAAAAAAGAGATCGCGAGTCTGAAAGAAAAGGGCATTAGCGGTATCGTCGTGGACTTGCGAAATAACGGAGGGGGGGCACTGAGTGAAGCAACCGCGCTCAGTGGGTTGTTTATTGACCAAGGCCCCATTGTACAAGTCAGAGACAGCTATGGGCGAGTGAAAGTCAACAGTGATACGGACGGTAAACGTTTCTATGATGGCCCGATGACGGTGTTGATTAATCGCTACAGTGCCTCCGCTTCGGAGATTTTCGCGGCCGCCATGCAAGATTATGAGCGTGCGGTGGTGATTGGCGAACAATCTTTTGGTAAAGGGACCGTACAGCAGCACCGCTCTTTGAATCATATCTACGATTTATTTGATAAGCCGTTAGGTTATGTGCAGTACACGATCCAAAAGTTTTATCGGATTAGCGGTGGCAGTACCCAAAATAAGGGTGTGGTGCCAGATATTGTCTTCCCTTCTCCCGTTTCACCGGATGAAACAGGTGAGAGTGTGGAAGAAAATGCCTTGCCATGGGATCGAATTGAGAAAGCGGATTATCAGCCTAGATCCTTGCCTGATTCGGTGCTTAATACGATAAGTGAAAAGCACAAAGCGCGGATCAAAGATGATCGAGAGTTTGATTTCATCCGCCAAGACATTGCGCGCTATCAAGAAGAGAAAGATAAAAACACAATCTCCTTGAATGAAGACGCACGGCGCAAGGAAATGGAGCGAGAAGATCAAGAACGCTTGGCGCGATTAAATGTACGTCAGAAGGCGTTGGGTGAACCGCCCTTCAAAACGCTCGATGATGTGCCTAAAGACTATGAAGAGCCAGATGCATACTTAGATGAAGCCGCGAGCATCACAAAAGATTTGGCTAACCTTCTTTCAGCCAACCGTTAAATGTCAGGTCGGCATACGGTCTTTTAGCACGTTAGCGCACCCCCAAGCCTAGGCAATTCGCCTAGGCTTTTTTTATGACGTTATGGTGACGACTAGGCGGATTCAACCTACATGAAACGAGATCTTGCTCAAAAAACTGCATAAAACTGATAAGTCAGTCTAACCTTATCGTTAAGGCATCACTGCCAATGAGGGGGAAGGTATGCGTTGCTTATTGGGTGTTTTTCTGGCCTTAGTGATGGCCTTGCCAGTGCGCGGTGACGATTTAGCACGATTTGATGTCCCGTTACTGCTTGGTCAATGGTATTGGTTTAGTGCTGAGGAAGAGTCAGAGGCGAGCCATCCGTATAAAGCGATTAATCTTTCGTTTAACTCTCACTATGAGTTCCGTATTGATATGCTACGTCGTGATGGGCAGCTCGAGACGGCTGCAGGCAGTTATGCGGTGAATCATCAAGCATTGCGGTTGTACGATGGGCAGGGGGCGGATCAAGTGCATGCCTACCAGTTAAATCATAATCAATTGCAGCTTCAGGGAGCCGTGTTTACTAAACTGCTACCTGACGATCTCTCCGGGGTGTGGCGTTCAAACAGCATAGAAGGGGAAGATGTGAGTGAAGAGGTGGATGGTGTCTCGCTGAAGCTTCGCCCAGACTTTCTTTTTGCGATGCAAGTTCGCGGCAACAACGGCCGTTCAATTACTCACCGAGGCGTTTACTTGGTGGAAGGTGACAACCTGATGCTTATTTATGAAGAAGGACGCCATTCATCCCAGTACCAACTTGTCTCAGATACCTTGCGCTTGACCAATGAGGTGTTTGGTATGGAGGCGGTGTTACAACGGCAACGGTGAGCAATGACAGAGCGTGTTATCATAAAAACTCATCAATAAAACATTGATGAAAAGGGCCGGTGATAAATAAACTGGCCCTTTTCTATTGGGGAAGCGTTTAGTCTGACAACTTGAACGCGGCTTTTAGTGCAGAGAGGTGCGCTTCATCTTTACAAATCGCTTTGTTAGGCTCATCAGAAATTTTGGCAACAGGTTTCCCTTGGCAGCTGGTTAATTTGATCACCACATTGAGGGTTTTCACATTAGGGAGATCACAGGTTAGCTGCGTGCCAATACCGAATGAGGTCGTAGCTTTGTCGGCAAAGTATTGATAGATGTGCACGGCTTTCGCCAGCGTGAGGCTATCGGAAAAGACAAGTGTCTTATCTTTGGGGTCAATACCATGATACCGATAATGCGCGATCGCCTTCTCACCCCATGCAATCGGGTCACCACTGTCATGACGCAATCCGCTAAAGGCGTGACAGAGCGAACGATCAAAGTCCTGTAAAAAGGCATCCATGTTGATACAGTCGGTTAACGCTATCCCTAGGCTATCGGGATACTCTTGCAACCACATTTGTAACGCAAGCTGCTGGGAGTCAGCGAGCTGACCTGCAAGCTGCTGATGGGCTTGAAACCACTCATGCGCTTGGGTGCCGACAGGCACAAGCCCTAACTGTTTGGCTAGCCATACGTTAGAGGTGCCTTTTAAAGGCGGATAGACCGCGTGCAGACGTGTCACTATCGCCTGATGGACCTCACGAGAAAAACGCCGCCGCGTGCCAAAGTCAACGAGCTGGAACCCATCGGCAAACCCCTCTTTAGGGAGGTGGGCTAACTTATCGTCCAGACGTGCAATCGCGTCATCGATACTTAGTTGAGCATAACAAGCGCGGTTTCTCAGCTCACAAATAATTGCCAGTAGCGGCACTTCCCATAGAATCACCTCTTGCCAAGGGCCGGCGATATGAATTGCCAATTGACCGTCTTCGACACCGACAGTGACTTGGTCAGGATCGAATTGAAAACCTGACAAAAAGGCGAGAAAGTCTGCTTGATACAGACCTAGTGAGTCCAGATAGCTGAGCTCGTCTTCACGAAACCGTAATGTCGCGAGATGGTGGACATGATCCACCACCTGTTCACATAAGTAGGAGAGGTCTTCATCACTGCGGCAGTAAAAGTCAGCGGTAACATGGACATCAGGATAATGATGAAATACGGCCTGCTGCATGTTGATTTTATAAGCATCAGTATCCAAGAGTGATGTAATGATCGGATTGTGCATGCGTGGTGAACGCCTTACGGGTTACAAAACGAAATGAGCGTCATAGTACCGCAATTTTTAGAAAATTTAACCGTCGTCACATTATATTTCAGTCGGGATTGGCAGGCTGCGTTGACATTATACTGCGCTTATTGAATGTAAACGCAAACATTTGATAACAAACTGTTAAATCTATAGTCATTAATGCCGAGCCGCGGTATGGTATGGCATGCAAAATCGCCCTTGGGCGAATGAATACAGTTCGTTGGCTGAGGTACACTCGATAAAAAGGAAACGACATGTCTCAACAACCCACCGCCAAATACCGTGATGATTACCGTGCACCGGACTTTACCATTACGGATATCAACCTTGAATTTGATCTTGATCCGAACAACACCCTAGTCACGGCGGTTAGCCAGGTGAAACGCCTGAATGATCACGCCACCGATCTGGTGTTAGACGGGGACGCGCTCACGTTAGTGCGCCTAGATATCAACGGCGACCCCTGGACAGCCTATAGTGAAGAGGCGGGCAAATTGATTGTCCGAGACGTCCCAGCCGCATTTACTTTAACCATCCAAACTCAGCTCGATCCTGAAAACAATACCGCTCTCGAGGGGCTATATATTTCGGGCGGGGCTTATTGTACTCAGTGTGAGGCGGAAGGATTTCGCCGGATCACTTATTATCTCGACCGTCCCGATGTGTTAGCTCGCTTTACCACCAAGGTGATTGCGGATAAATCTACATACCCATACTTACTCAGTAACGGCAATAAGATTGCGTCGGGTGAGTTGGAAGGTGGCCGCCACTGGGTAGAATGGCATGACCCGTACGCGAAACCCAGTTACCTATTTGCACTGGTCGGCGGCGATTTTGATGTGTTACGTGATACGTTTGTGACCCGCTCTGGACGTGATGTGGCACTGGAAATCTTTGTTCATAAAGGGAATTTAGATCGTGCCGATCATGCGATGACTTCACTGAAGAACGCAATGAAATGGGATGAAGAGCGGTTTGATCTTGAATATGATCTAGATATTTACATGATCGTCGCCGTTGACTTCTTCAACATGGGTGCCATGGAGAATAAAGGCTTAAACATCTTTAACTCCAAGTATGTATTGGCAAACGCCGAAACCGCCACCGACACCGATTATCTCGGTATCGAAGCGGTCATTGGGCATGAGTACTTCCATAACTGGACGGGGAACCGAGTGACATGCCGTGATTGGTTCCAACTTAGCCTGAAAGAAGGGTTAACTGTTTTTCGTGATCAAGAGTTCTCCTCCGACTTAGGCTCGCGCTCTGTCAACCGTATCAGCAATGCGCGTATTATGCGTGGCCCCCAGTTTGCTGAAGATGCCAGCCCTATGTCTCATCCGATCCGGCCAGAAAAAGTGATCGAAATGAATAACTTTTACACCCTGACGGTGTATGAAAAGGGCAGTGAAGTTATTCGTATGATGCATACCATTTTGGGTGAAACCGGGTTTCAAAAAGGGGTCAAACTCTACTTTGAACGTCATGACGGTACAGCAGCCACTTGTGATGATTTTGTTCAAGCAATGGAAGATGCGTCTGGGGTCGATCTGACTCAGTTCCGCCGTTGGTACAGCCAATCTGGGACGCCGGTGTTGAATGTATCATCGACCTATGACCCCGATAGCAAACAGTTGGCGTTACATGTCACGCAGCACACGCCGCCAACAGCGGATCAGCAAGAGAAGTTGCCGCTATATATTCCACTGGATATTGCACTCTATCGTCGCGACGGCAGTGTGATTGAGTTACAACGTCACGGTGAGTCGGTCTCAAACGTCCTGGCGGTGACAGATGCTGAGCAGACCTTTATTTTCGATGGGGTGGATGAGCAACCTGTGCTTTCCCTGCTCAGGGAGTTCTCCGCGCCAGTGAAGCTTGAGCATGACTATCAAGACGATGAATTGGCATTCTTACTGCAACATGCGCGCAATGATTTCGCGCGGTGGGATGCGGGTCAGAGTCTACTGGCTAAGCATATTAAGGAGAACGTCGCACGGGTACAAAACGAACAGCCTATTGATGTGCCCTTGTCAGTGATTGATGCATTTCGTGGCGTATTGCTCAGCGACAACACGGATCCGGCATTGATTGCGGAAGTGATCAACTTACCGACCGAGACGGAAGTGGCTGGCTGGTTTGATATTGTCGACGTTGATGCGATTCATCAAGTCATGGCGGCGTTCAAGCAACAATTTGCCGATCATATGGTTGATGAGTTTGACGCGGTATACCGGCAGTATGCGCAACCTGAATATCAGATCACCCACAAAGCGATCGGTGAACGCGCTTTACGTAATGCCTGTTTGAGCTATCTCGCGCACACGGAAAACGGCAACACGCATGTAGAGCGTCATTACCAAGCCGCGAACAATATGACTGACACCATGGCAGCATTGAATGCCGCTAACAATGCGCAATTACCGTGTCGTGAACCACTGATGAAAGATTTCAGTGATAAATGGCAGCATGATGGACTGGTGATGGACAAATGGTTCATGCTCCAAGGTGCGAACCCTTCCGAGACTGCCTTAGAGCAGGTGAAAGCACAGATGGCGCACCCTGCCTTTACGCTCAAAAACCCCAACCGTGTACGCAGTTTGGTCGGGGCATTTTGTAATCGTAATCCGGCGCGTTTTCATGCCCAAGATGGTAGCGGCTACCGCTTTTTAAAAGAGATCTTGGTGACCTTGAATCAGTCGAATCCACAGGTGGCATCACGATTGATTGATCCTATGCTCAAGCTGGCCTATTACGATCACCATCGCCAGCAGCAAATGCGACAGGTACTGCAAGAGTTGGCAGATATGGATAACTTAGCTGCGGATCTCTATGAAAAAGTAGAAAAAACACTTGAGCAGTAAGAAACGATTTGGGATAAAATCAGCCAAGCGTTAACAAGTGTGAAAAGCCGTCCACCTTGGGCGGCTTTTTGTTTTCGGTGGTTGATTGGTTTGCGGTGTCACGGTGATAGGTTGAGCGGAAGAGATGGAGTACTATTTTAACGTTTACATTGCTTACTCAGAGTATCAACACTACTACAGTGGTGCCGCGGCCAATGTGGTGGTGACGACCGATCAGGGTCTGCGTCTTCAGATCCCGGCTTCGCGTTTTCGTCCTTTCCTATCGCAACTTGGTATACGCGGGCGTTTTAAACTGGTGACCGACGCCAACCATAAGTTCCAGTCGCTAATGCGGGTTGCCTAGTGGGGCGCGAGTGATGCCTCGCCAATTCTTCTGTTTAAATAGCCACACCAGTCACATTCTGGCGAAATTCGCGTAAATCCAGCCGTTTACCTATAACGTTTTTACCTGCCAAGCCTTACACTAGACAGTGCGTTTGTTAACGCAATGTTTACCTCTGAATACTCACAACGATAATGTTCTAAAAAGGACAACGGAGCTCCAGAATGACCTCGCGTGACCCTATAGTACCTGTGTTACTTGAGAAGGTTTATCAGCTGATTGCCGATAAACTGGATGATACTCAACAACCACTTGTCGATGCATTAGCCAAAAGGATATTGGGTCAAATCTCTGATGATGACTTGCAGGAACGCAATGAGTCAGATCTTTATGGTGCTGTGATGAGTTTGTGGCACCATCTAAACACCTTCGAACAAGACAAAGTGTTTGTAAAAGTCTTTAACCCGAGCCTAAGTGGTAATGGCTGGCAGTCCACCCACACCATTGTCGAGATCTTAGCACCAGATGCCCCCTTCCTGGTCGACTCGGTGCGCATGGCCCTCAACCGTTTGGGGATCACGACCCACCTAATGCTTAATACCCCGATAAAATCACAAAAAAATGATCAGGGTAACGTGATTGCGATTGGCGGTGACAACGGGCAGTTCCAAAGTACGTTCCACATCGAAATCGACAAAATGTCCGATGAGTCAGAGATGGCTGCATTAGAGGCGGAATTGTCTGAAACCTTGATGGATGTGGTGATGGTGGTAAACGACTGGAAGCCGATGCGTGAGCAAATGCTTGCGCTGGTATCGGAGCTGAAAGATACACCGTTACCCATTGATGATGAACGTCGCCAAGAAGCGATCGAGTTTTTGAGCTGGATTACCGATAACAACTTTACCTTTATGGGGTATAAGTGTTTTGACTTAGTCGCGGTGGAAGGGGATTACGAGCTTCGTGCTAGCGCAGATTGCAATGCACTCGGCTTAGCCAAAAAGCATAAATCGCCCGCCGTCCTTAGCCTATCAGACATGCCAGAGTCAGCGCGCGCCGAGGCGCTGAAAAAAGAATTACTGGTGTTGACGAAAAGCAATGCCAAATCTCGTGTTCATCGTCCGGCTTATGTGGATTACATCGGGATCAAAAAATTTGATCAAGATGGCAATGTGATTGGTGAGCACCGTTTCACCGGTCTTTATGCATCTTCAGCGTATAACCAATCCACCGCCAGTATTCCCGTCTTGCGTAACAAAGTGCGTCGCATTCTTGATAACAGTGGCTTTTATCGTGAATCACACTCGTGGAAAGCACTGGCGAATATTTTGGAAAACTATCCCCGTGATGAGCTTTTTCAGGCGACCGAAGAAGAAATGCGCGACGTTGGCATGGGCGTGGTGCAAATGCAAGATCGTGACATGCTGCGCGTGTTTGTTCGTCGCGATCCATTCGGGCGGTTTTTCTCGTGCATGGTGTATATCACCCGTGAGCGCTATAACACCGAGTTCCGTCGTCAAACCCAACGTATTCTTCAGCAGTACTTTGGCTCTGATCAGACGGTAGAATTTACCACTTTCTTCTCGGAAAGCCCCTTGGCGCGGACGCACTATATCGTCCGAGTAGAAAACAACAATTTCGATATTGATGTGAAGAAGATCGAACACAATCTAACAGAAGCGGCTTCGTCTTGGGACGATCGTCTGCAAGAGGCTGTGATCGCAAACTTTGGTGAAAACCGAGGCACACCGATCGCCAAGCGTTACCTGCGGGCGTTTCCACGTTCGTACAAAGAGGCCATGCTGCCTGGATCAGCGGTGGCGGATATTGAGCGCCTTGAGGGACTCAGTGATGATAACAAGCTCGATATGCTGCTTTATCGCCCCCAAGAGGTAAGCCATCAATCGAACGCGATCAGCCTGAAACTCTTCCAAAAAGGCGAACCTATTCACTTGTCTGATGTGATGCCAATGCTAGAAAACCTTGGCTTACGCGTGATTGGTGAATCACCTTATGAAGTAGAAACCAGTCAAGGGGATGTATACTGGATCCTCGACTTTTCGATGTTGCACAGTGCTGGATCGGCGTTTGATCTTGGTAATGCCCGGGATCGTTTTCAGCATGCCTTTGCGGATATCTGGCATGGCCGTCTGGATAACGATGGCTTCAACCGCCTGGTGCTTAATGCCGGTTTGTCGGGGCGTGAAGTGACGATTTTACGTGCGTATGCGCGTTATATGCGTCAAATTGGCTTTCCATTTAGCCAGGCCTATATTGAAGAGACGCTAGCGTCACACTCTCAACTTGCCAGTTTCTTGGTAAAACTATTCAATACGCGTTTTGACCCGGTTGGTAAACAAACGAAGCGGGCACAAGACATTATCATCAATGATATCGAAGAAGCCCTCGATAATGTCGAGAGTCTTGATGATGACCGTATTATTCGCCGCTACATGGAAATCATGTTGGCGACCACGCGAACGAACTTTTTCCAAAAAGATCCGGACAATGGCCAAGACAAGCCTTACTTGTCGTTAAAACTCGAGGCCTCTGAGATCCCGGATATGCCTAAACCTGTTCCGGCGTTCGAGATCTTCGTGTATTCACCGGATGTAGAAGGGGTGCATTTACGCGGCGGCAAAGTCGCACGTGGTGGCTTGCGGTGGTCCGATCGGCAAGAAGACTTCCGCACCGAAGTGCTGGGGCTGGTTAAAGCGCAGCAAGTGAAAAACACGGTGATTGTGCCCGTCGGAGCCAAAGGTGGGTTTGTATGCAAGCGACAGCACCAGCTCTCGGGCCGAGATGCAATTTTTGCAGAAGGGAAGCGCTGCTATCGGATCTTCATCCAAGGGTTGCTCGATATTACCGATAATATCGTGGAAGGCACCCTGACACCGCCGCAACACGTTGTGCGTCATGACGAAGATGATGCCTATCTCGTGGTGGCTGCAGATAAAGGTACCGCGACCTTCTCCGACCTTGCTAACAGTGTCTCAGCGCAATATAACTTCTGGCTGGGCGATGCTTTCGCGTCTGGTGGCTCCAACGGTTATGACCACAAAAAAATGGGGATCACCGCAGCGGGTGCTTGGGAATCGGTGAAGCGTCATTTCCGCGAAGTGGATATCAATTGTCAAACCACAGACTTTACCTGTGTGGGGATTGGCGATATGGGAGGCGACGTGTTTGGTAATGGCATGTTGCTCTCTAAACATATTCGCTTAGTGGCAGCCTTTAACCACATGCATATCTTCATTGACCCTGAACCTGATGCCGCGAAAAGCTGGAAAGAGCGCCAACGCCTTTTCAACCTGCCGCGCTCAAGTTGGGAAGATTATGACAGCGAGTTGATTTCCAAAGGCGGGGGGATATTCTCCCGTCGAGCGAAGTCGATTAACTTAACGCCAGAAATACAAAAACTGCTTGGTACACGCAAGCAATCGATGGCGCCGAACGATCTGATCAAACAGATCTTAAAAGCCAAAGTCGATCTGCTATGGAATGGTGGGATTGGCACCTATGTTAAATCGTCCGATGAAACCCATACCTCTGTTGGCGATCGCGCCAATGATGGGTTACGTGTTAACGGCAATGAAGTCGGTGCGCGCATTATCGGTGAAGGCGGTAACTTAGGGATGACACAACTGGGGCGTATTGAGTATGCGCTCAAAGGTGGCCGCGTCAATACCGACTTCATTGACAATGTCGGCGGGGTAGATTGCTCAGATAACGAAGTTAATATCAAGATCTTGCTCAATGGGCTGGTCGCTGCCGGTGACTTGACCATGAAAAAACGCAACGAGCTTTTGGAGCGGATGGAAGATGAAGTGTCTGATATTGTGCTTGAAGATGCGTACAGTCAGAGCGAGTCAATTTCCGTAACCCACAATCAGCAAGCGGCGTTATTAAAAGAGCAGATCCGCTTTATTCATTATCTTGAAAAAGAGGGCAAGCTGGATCGTGCTCTTGAATATTTGCCGGATGATGAGACCTTGTCTGAGCGTAACTTACGTGGCACGGGCCTAACTCGCCCAGAAATTGCTGTGCTGGTGGCGTACGGGAAAATGGTGCTCAAAGAGCAACTGGTGGTTGATGAAGTGACGCAAGATGCACACTTTGGCCAGCTACTCCCCAGTTATTTCCCGAAAGAGTTACAGCGTCACTATCGCAAAGAAATGGAATCCCATCCATTGAGAGGCGAGATCATTGCTACCGCCTTGGCGAACCAGATGTCGAACGACATGGGCTTCAATTTCATTACGCGTATGCAAGATGAAACGGGAGCAAGTGTCAGTGATATTGCCAAATCGTATGCGATTGCCCGTGATGTGTTTGGTTTTGAACAACTGTTTGACGATGTGCGAGCGCTAGATAATCAGGTCAGCGCCAAGGTGCAATACGATATCTTGTTCCGTTGTCGCCGGATGCTACGCCGAGCAACCCGATGGATGCTACGTAACAAACGCAAAGGGGAAAGTATCGAGGCACAAGTGGCCTTTTATCGTCCGGCGCTGCAAAACTTGGTCGAGCACTTGGATGACTATCTGGTTGAGAGTGAAATCAAAGAGCATGATCAACAAGCGGAGACGCTACGACAAGCTGGGGTGCCGGATGCACTGGCGAATAGAGTCTGTCGTCTAACCAGCGTGTTCTCTGGATTGGACTTAGCACAGGTGTCAGAGCAGCTGAATAAACCGTTCGAGCTGGTGGCACGCTTGTACTATGTGCTAGGGGATAGCTTGTCACTGCACTGGTTCTTGAAACAAATCAACAACCAACCGGTGGATAACCACTGGCAAGCGTTGGCGCGTGCGTCTTTCCGCGAAGATCTGGATTGGCAGCAACGATTACTCACCGCCCGTATCGTGTCCGAAATGGCAACCGATCAAGATGCTGAGACGGGATTAGCCCAGTGGATGGATGAGCACGTAGTCATTCTCGGGCGTTGGCAGAGCATTGTTGATGAGTTCAAAGTGGGCTCAGTGCATGAGTTTGCCAAGTTCTCCGTCGCGTTACGCGAATTGTCGCTGTTAAATTTAAATTGAATTAAAGCGCCAATAACGCAATAATCTAGCCCCGTTTATACGGGGCTTTTTTATTAGGAGGGATAATGCTTTACCGCCTCGCCAGACCGGCTATCTTTCAGTTAGATCCAGAAAAAGCACATGATCTAACCATCAACACCCTTTCTCGATTCCATCACACCCCGCTTCGTTTTCTCTATTCCCAACAGCTTCCTCCTCGTCCAGTTACCGTAATGGGACTCAACTTTAATAATCCCGTTGGTCTAGCGGCAGGATTGGACAAAAACGGCGAGTGCATAGAAGCCTTTGGTGCGATGGGTTTTGGTTTTGTGGAAGTGGGGACAGTGACACCCCGGCCACAACCGGGAAACGACAAACCTCGACTTTTTCGTATTAAAGCCGCCGAGGGGATCATCAACCGTATGGGGTTCAATAACCTGGGGGTTGATGCGTTGGTAGAAAACGTCAATCGTGCGAAAAACTTCGATGGTGTGTTGGGTATTAATATTGGCAAGAACAAAGATACACCCATCGAGCAGGGCACCGATGACTATGTCGTCTGTATGCGAAAAGTGTACCCATATGCCGACTATATCGCGGTTAATATCTCGTCGCCCAATACGCCAGGATTACGGACGTTGCAATATGGCGAGATGTTCGACGAACTTCTGAGCACACTGAAAGCCGAACAGGCACAGTTGGCAGACACTCACGATAAATACGTGCCTCTGACGGTTAAGATTGCCCCAGATTTGAGTGAAGAAGAAATTCAACAAGTGGCGCAAGCACTGATTCGTCACCAGATCGATGGTGTGATTGCGACCAACACCACGCTTGAGCGCTCATTGGTAGATGGTATGCCTCATTATCGTGAAGCGGGTGGGCTAAGTGGCCGTCCTGTTCAACTAAAAAGCACCGAGGTTATTCGTCAACTACATCGTGCGCTCGATGGGGCGATGCCCATCATCGGTGTGGGGGGAATTGACTCAGTCACGGCGGCGCGTGAAAAGTTGGAGGCAGGGGCGGATTTGGTGCAAGTCTACTCTGGGTTGATTTACCAAGGCCCTGGGCTCATAAAACAAATCGTGCGTCATATTTAAGTTAGGAAATAAAGTCTTAAGGTATAAAAGGGGGCGTTTTCTTCCCCTTTTTTTTTCGCTTCAGCCCATTACACTTCAGGCAATGGCAGTTTTGGTATCGCCAGACACCCAGTTAGTGAGTCATCGCGGGAGCTGAAGTATGTTAAAACCTAACAATGCATGGAGATGGTATTTCGATAATACGTCGAATTCACTAATGCTGGATTTAGGCGACGACATGGTTTTTCGCGTGGCGGTCAACGCCAAACATCTCATCCCCGATGCGTTCTCATCATCCCCATTTTCTGTTGAGGATGCATCACTCTTTCAACGTTTGACCGATCCCCTGTCAAACCTCTCTCTTTCCGGCCCTCGTCAGGCCGAACTCGCTTTGAACGCAGTGGCAGCCTATCGCTTCCACAAACCTGTCTTACCTAAAAGCTGGTTTTTCGAGCCACAACAAGACACTATCGCCACCCCTGAGTGGGGGCAAATAGTCGAGCTCACCAGCCAAACAGGGGATAGGGCGCCGTTTATTATCATAGAGAACGCCGGTTCTGCCTCGCTCTGCATGCTCGCACGTGAGGCTGATTTTGAACTGAGCGCGAATAAAACAATGGCGTTTTGTGGTGCGATTAAAGTAATGAACGACCGGCTATCGCAACCAATACTTCAAACAAATAGCCAAAAAGGTCGCTTTGCGTTAGTGGGCTGAGTGGTTTTCACTCAGCCCACGCCTCCTTTCTTCCCTCACTTTTCTTGTTTCTTGTACAGACTACAGCGCTATAGCTGTATCTTGACGTTTCTTATACCAAACAAATGTGCATAAAAAATGTGATATCAGTTCATTTTGTGAGCGAAAAGTGTGCACATGCCTGCGCATTTTTTCATTGATTTGGGGATGTTTTCACCCTTATAAGGCCAATGAATGACGCCTTTCTTCCTATTTTTGCCGTTAAAATGCTTGAATAAATCCATCCTGGTATAGTCCAGTTTACGCAATTTGCGATTCATTCCCAAAGGGAAAGATAAGCCATTTTCGTTTTAATAGTATCAGACATAATGTGCGTAATAGTCACAGTAAATGCTTACACGCGTTCAGCTCAAAACGGATTTGGCGAGGTGAGATGAGTGACAAAGCAAAGTGGTTTCCTGAGGGAAACAGGTATGCGCATCAAGTTAGGGTGATTGATTCCCACTGGAAACAAGGGTGCCTAGATATCTGTTTCTTAGTGGAAACAACAATCCGGCGATTTATTCATCACTCAATGAGATTGTCGCCGCTTGGGTCAACGATAGGCGTAAGATTGATGTATAATCGCCGCCATGATGACAACGACGCCCAAAGGGTGTAGAGACTGAATGAAACACTATCTCGCAATAACCGCTCGAGGTCTCGAGCACATGCTAGCTCAAGAGCTTGAACAACTTGGCGTATCTAGCCTCAAACAAGTCCATGCAGGGGTTAAATTTAAAGCCGACGATTCAACACTGTATCAATGCTGTTTATGGAGTCGGATTGCGTCACGGTTCGTCTTGGTGCTGGGCGAGTTTGCGGTGCGCGATGATATGGATCTCTACCTCGGTGCAACGGCCATTAACTGGCCAGATTATTTTCACGCCAGTCAGCGGATTGCGGTGGACTTTAATGGTACCAATCGCGAGATACGTAACAGCCAGTACGGGGCGTTGAAAGTCAAAGATGCGATTGTAGACAAATTTGAAAAGTCGAATTTGCCCCGTCCAAGCGTCGACCGCGAGCAGCCTGATTTACGTATCCATATGCGGTTATCGAAAGATCAAGGCCTGCTTGGGATTGATATGGTGGGGAGCGGCCTACATCAGCGTGGCTATCGCACCCAGGCTGGCGCGGCACCATTACGAGAAACCCATGCCGCGGCTTTGGTGGCAAGGAGTGGCTGGAAGCCCGATCAGCCTTTGATGGACATCATGTGTGGCTCGGGCACCTTGCTGATAGAAGCGGCGATGATGGCAGCGAAAATTGCGCCTGGATTAAAGCGCAAGCGTTGGGGCTTTGAATCATTGTTGGGCTTTGATGATGAAGCCTTTAAAGCGATCAAAGCTGAAGCGAGTGTCAAGGCGAAACGAGGTGTAAGTCAGTGCCAGACACGTTTTTATGGCACTGATAACGATGCCCGTATCATTGAGACAGCACGTGCGAATGCACGACGTGCTGGCGTTGGTGAATTGATTGACTTTGAAACGGGTGATGCCACGCAAGTGACGCCGCCTGAGGGATTCTCAGGGGGACATATTCTTTCTAATCCGCCGTATGGGGAGCGCTTGGGAACCACGCCTGGCTTGATAGCCCTCTACACGCAGCTCGGTGATCACCTTAAAGAGGCATTTGCGGGGAACACGGTTTCTTTGTATTCAGGTTCGGAAGAGTTGCTTAGTTGCTTGCGGATGCGTGCGGATGACAAATTTAATCTACGCAATGGTGCGTTAGATTGTGTGATGAAAACCTATGCGGTCACCGCGCGTGGTGAAAAATCGGAGAGTGAGGCGGCAAAGGCGGACGTCGCCCCAGATTTTGCTAATCGCTTGCGCAAGAACATGACCAAACTGGATAAATGGGCAAAGAAACAAGGGCTAGAGTGTTATCGACTCTATGATGCTGACTTACCGGACTATAAAGCCGCGATTGATCGGTATCGCGACTTTTTGGTCATCCAAGAATATGCGGCACCGAAAACAATTGAGCCAGAAAAAGCACGTCGTCGCTTGCTGGATATGGTGCGCGCAGCCATCGCGGTGACCGGTGTGGATGCCAATAAAGTGGTGCTAAAAACGCGCGAAAAGCAAAAGGGCAATAACCAATATCAAAAACTCGCCGGCGCATCTAGAACGATGACGGTCGATGAATATGGCGTGGCGCTTGAAGTTAATCTCTATGATTACCTGGATACAGGGTTATTTCTCGACCATCGCTATACCCGTCGTCTAATTGGTGAGAAAGCACAAGGGAAAGATTTCCTTAATCTCTTTGCCTACACGGGCAGCGCGTCCGTTCATGCTGCGGCAGGTGGTGCACGGTCTACAACGACTGTCGACATGTCAAAAACCTATATAGCGTGGGCTGAACGCAATATGGCGCTCAATGGCATTGTCGGGCGTCAGCACCGTTTTGAGCAGGCAGACTGTCTACAATGGATTCGCCAGTCTAACCAGCAATTTGATTTGATCTTTATCGATCCGCCGACATTCTCCAACTCGAAAAGAATGCAGAGTACTTTTGATGTTCAACGTGATCACCTTGATGTGCTTTTAGCACTGAAGGACCGTTTGCGTCCCGATGGGGAAATTATTTTTTCCAACAACAAACGGCACTTTAAGATGGATAGTGAGGGGTTAGCCGCGGCCGGCTTACGTGCGGAGAATATTAGCAAGCGTTCGATTCCTGAAGATTTTGCCCGCAACCCACATATCCATAATTGCTGGATAATCCGTCATCAGGCAGTATCAGCATGACACTCGTATTGTTTAGCACGGAAGGGTGCCACCTTTGTGAACAAGCGTGGGCACTCTATCAATCTCTCGGTTATCAAACGCCACTCAACAGTCAAGACATTGCCTTTGACGATGCGCTCTTTGAGCGTTACGGCGTCACAATCCCTGTGATTGCAATCCGCGATCAGTCTGGAAAGGTGAGGGCTGAATTAGGATGGCCGTTTGATCACACACAATTACAAGCTTGGTTAACGCAACATGGCATTGATTAAAATAACCTCCGCCCAGTTGGCGTATGGCGACAACCCATTACTGGACAAAACAGACTTTATTCTTCAGCCAGGTGAGCGCGTGTGTCTTGTTGGACGCAATGGTGCGGGCAAGTCGACGCTGATGAAAGTCCTTGATGGTCAGGTACAGCTCGATGATGGCAGTATTCAAAGCCAATCTGAACTTAAAGTCTCTCGGCTTGAGCAAGATCCACCACGAGATAGTCAAGGCACTGTGTTTGACTATGTGGCCGAAGGTCTCGCTGAGGCAGGGGACAAGCTAAAGCAGTATCACCAACTGATCGCGAAGATCGAAACAGATCCTAGCGATCGCAACATAGCCGAGTTGGCCAAAGTGCAAGAAGCACTGGACCATGCTGACGCTTGGCGCTTTGACAATCAAATAATGGTGGTATTAGGGGCATTAGGACTGGAAGGTAACACCGCGCTTAAAGCCCTATCGGGTGGCTGGCAACGCAAAGCCGCCTTAGCGCGCGCACTTGTCTGCGAGCCGGATGTGTTGCTTCTTGATGAGCCAACTAACCATCTGGATGTTTCGACGATTCTGTGGTTGGAGCAGTTCTTGAAAGACTTTAAAGGCGCGATCGTCTTTATCTCGCATGACCGTTCGTTTATCGGGGCAATGGCCACGCGTATCGTGGATCTTGACCGCGGCAAGTTGACCTCATGGCCAGGTGATTATCAAACCTATCTGGACGGTAAAGAAGAAGCTCTGCGTGTAGAAGCCGAGCAAAATGCCGAGTTTGATAAAAAACTTGCCCAAGAAGAGGCCTGGATTCGTCAAGGTATCAAAGCGCGTCGCACCCGCAATGAAGGACGTGTACGCGCATTGAAAGCGTTACGGCAAGAGCGTGCGAGTCGTGTTGAGTTACAGGGTAACGCAAACCTGCAGCTCGATGACGCCAACCGCTCGGGGAAAATTGTGTTTGAAGCCGAAAACGTTGCCTTTACCTATCAAGATCAGCCACTGATTAAGCCATTTAGCTTTACGGTGATGCGCGGCGATCGCATTGCACTAATTGGCCCCAACGGATGCGGTAAGAGTACGCTGTTGAAGCTGATGCTTGAAAAACTTACCCCAGACAGCGGGCACTTGCACGTGGGGACCAAGCTCGACGTGGCCTATTTTGACCAATATCGTGAGAAACTGGATCCAGAAAAAACGGTGATCGACAACCTGGCAGGGGGCAAAACAGAAGTTGAAGTAGGTGGCCGAAAACGTCATGTCATGGGTTATTTGCAAGACTTCTTGTTTCATCCACGCCGTGCGCAAACCCCGGTGAAAGCGCTATCAGGAGGAGAGAAAAACCGCCTATTGCTGGCCAAGCTTTTCCTCAAGCCTGCCAACTTACTGGTACTTGACGAGCCGACCAACGATCTTGATATCGAAACGCTCGAGTTGTTGGAAGACTTACTTTCACAGTTCCAGGGAACCTTGTTATTGGTCAGCCACGACCGTCAGTTTGTCGACAACACAGTGACGCACAGCTGGATATTTGAAGGCGACGGCACCATTAATAAATTTGTTGGGGGGTATCACGATGCCCAACAACAGCGTGAGCAGTATCTCAAAGCCATCACACCCAATAGCCGTAACCATTCAATGAGTGGTGAGGGTGATACGGAACAAAAGACGGCAAAACCTAAGAGTAAGCCACGCAAGCTATCTTATAAACTGCAACGTGAGCTAGAAGCCCTGCCGGCGCGGCTTGAGGCGTTAGAAGAAGAGATTGAAGCGTTACAATCAGAAATGAACGATCCTGATTTTTTCTCGAAAAGTCAGGACATTACTCAACCTAAACTGACTCGATTAGCTGAGGCTGAACAAGCTTTAGAGCAAGCCTTTGAACGCTGGGAAGAATTAGAGGCTATGCAATAATTGTGTTAGTGACGTTGTCACATATAGAGGGATATGACTCACATTTTGTTTAGTCGTTGCTCGATAGTGCTTGCTTAAAAAATAATCATGATCGAAGCTGTAGAGGATGCTTCATAAAAACGTCATAGACGGAAGTATCCTTGCAAATGGCAAGCAGCATTGAACAAAATGGAATAAAGAGGGCGACCCTATGAAAAGACAGAAGCGAGATCGTTTGGAACGCGCACAGTCAAAGGGCTTTCAAGCTGGGATAAACGGTCGATCGTCTGAACTATGTCCTTACCAACAAACGGATGCGAGAAGTAGCTGGCTTGGCGGATGGCGCGAAGGCAGAACCAGTAAATCGGAAATGATGAAGTAACCTCTTTTTATATTTACGGCCTTATCGTTTTGGTAAGGCCTTTTTAAATACATCGTAATGCACTATAACTTTGTCTATTTGCCACTAAATAGACATAAGTACAGCAATCAATTTATCCAATCACTAACAATTTCCTTCTTAGTTGTCCAAAAGCGGAGAAGTACTTGATAAGTAGGAAGGGAGGGGTAATAGAAGCCGGCGATGGTCATCTCACCGGCTCGACAGAGAGGATTAGAACGCGGATGTGTCTTGGAAAAGACCCACTTTCAGATCTTTAGCGACGTAAATCTCTTTATCATCAACGTAGACGCGGCCATCACCGACACCCATAACGAGTTTACGGTTAATCACGCGTTTCATGTGAATTTCATAACGAACACGCTTAGCCGTTGGCAATACTTGTCCGGTAAACTTCACTTCACCAACACCCAGGGCACGGCCTTTGCCTTCGCCGCCAACCCAGCCGAGGAAAAAGCCAACTAGCTGCCACATAGCATCTAAGCCAAGGCAACCTGGCATCACTGGATCACCTGGGAAATGGCAGTCGAAAAACCATAAATCTGGGTTGATATCCAACTCAGCGACAATCACGCCTTTATCAAAGTCACCGCCTTGATCGGTAATGTTGGTGATACGGTCCATCATCAGCATGTTTGGTGCCGGAAGCTGTGGACGTCCCGGGCCAAAGAGCTCACCTTGGCTAGATGCGAGTAAATCGTCGCGGTTATAGGAATTTTGGCGTTTCATTATATCTAAACTGCTCCTTATTCAATTGCGAGCAGGTTAGCGTACACGTGTACGCCAAACAACTCGGATCAGTACTGGCCAAACCAGTTTTTTAAGCGTTTAAACAAACTGTTGCAGCTTTGTTTTTCATCAGTATGAAAATGATTTATTCGATTAGATATTTTTCTTAGCAATGTCTCCTCATCGTCTCCGGAGAATGGGAGACCTGTCACAAGCGGCAAGGCTTGTTCGACATCATCCACCGCCCAAATATGAAATTGACCGGCTTTAATCGCTTCAACAACGTCGTTCCGTAGACACAAGGATGAGAGGTTCGTTTTAGGTAACACGACACCTTGTTGACCCGTTAATCCTCGATGCGCGCAAACTTGATAATAGCCTTCAATTTTTTCATTAATCCCGCCTACCGCTTGTACGCGACCAAATTGGTCAACTGCACCAGTGATGGCAATGGCTTGATTAATCGGTTGTTGAGATAGCGCGCTCACAAAGGCACACAACTCGGCCAAGGATGCACTGTCACCATCCACTTCACTATACGATTGTTCGAATACAATGGAAGCCGAATAGGGTAAAGGGTCATCAAGATTTAGCGCCACGCTCACAAAGGCTTGCATAATCATCATGCCTTTGGCGTGAATGTTACCTGCAAGCTCGGCTTTGCGCTCCACATCAGCAATATCGCCATCACCGGAGTGAACAACACAAGAAATTCTCGCTGGCTCACCGTAACTCATCGGATGGCCAGGCACTTCGATCACAGTTAAACCGTTGATTTGGCCGATATGCTCGCCACGGGTATCAATAAAAACCTGTCCTTTGTGGATATCTTCAATCGCACGCTCGGGGAGATAGGCAGCACGTTGGTAACGCTGACAGATAGCGGCATCAATGGCGGCTTTGTCGAGCGCATCCGACGCCGTTATGACAGACTCAGCCAGTAGTTGCTGATACCAAACTGGACACAAGGGCATCCGCCATTGATCTTCGCTTTCTCGTGCCCCTGCTTGTAATAAACGCACTAAGCCTGATTCTGTCATGGGTAAGTGCGTTTGAGCGGTGACCAAGCCTTTAAGCCAAGCAAAGTAGGGCACAATGGTGGCCGAGTCGAGCGCAATATCTTGCTCATATTCGGCATAAGCTGACAGACCTTCGTAGAGATCAGGCTCATTGGTTTCAAAGTCGGCCAGCCACTGTCTGTCGCCGACTAACACCAAACGTACGTTCAGTGCCTCATCGGGCAAATCCGTTACTTGATCGGCACGGGCGGTTTGCCAGGCGAGTTTGCCTGATGATAAAAACTGCTTGAGGCGCACCCAGACGCGTGGCTGCTGCAGTACATCCGCCACTTTTAAAATCAATACGCCATCGTGAGCTTGATGCAGTAAACCGTACTTCTTTTGTGACGCTGTCACATTTTTATTCGCATCATAAGCAAAGCCAAACAGTGTTGATTCGGTAAATGCGTCACCGATCACAACCGGCATCTCTGGGTACTGTGCAACTAATTCTGCTTGATAGGCATTAAGATATTGAGGCAAGTCAGCTGACATCACGGTAAGACAAGCCGTTGGACACGAAGGTGACATTAACCAAGTCAGTGCCTTTTTTAAGCGCGATTGCAGTGATAACAGTGAGGCCGCCTCTAAATGCGCGAATTGTGCAATGTCGAGAGAAAACTGAGAATAATGTGGTTTGGCATCACGCCAATCAACTTCATGCATGTCTATGATTACTGACTAAGATTAGAATGGACAGAGTATAAAGGATAACACACTGTGGTAATAGGATAGTGCGGCCATAGGATCGTCCACTGGCGTACGCGGTATCTTTGAGGTGTGCGATAATTGAACAGACAGCGAGTTAGTGTTACGCTGTCACCACATGGCGTGACTGAAGCTTGGCATATGAAATATCAACAACTCGAGAACCTTGAGGCAGGCTGGAAATGGGCCTACCTAGTGAAAAAGTGGAAAGACGGTGACGCTGTCACAAAATACATTGATAGCGATGAGGCTCAGACGGCCGTTGACGCCTTGTTAGCGCTGGAGCATGAACCAACGCGTGTACATCAATGGATTGAAAAGCACATGTCACCTTCATTGGAGAAGAAACTAAAACAAGCGATTCGTGCCAAGCGGAAGCGTCACTTTAACGCCGAGCAAGAGCAAACGCGGAAAAAATCTATCGATTTGGATTATCGTGTGTGGGAGAAGCTCTCGCAAAAAGCACACGAGCTTGACGCGACCTTGTCAGATACCATTGAATATTTACTTTCTGAGGCTAATCGCTCAGAGAGTGCTAATAAGCAGGTAGACACCTTAAAGCAAGATCTGAGTAACTTGCTGGGTATGTAGAACCGTTTGACCGATAAGCGAGCATCGCAGTATGGGCTATTTTTTACTTATCTCTTTTGCCATCTTTCTCGCATTTATGTTGATTGACCGGCCACTGATCGTGATTGCGTTTAAAGATGGCCAGCTAGTGCGTCACAAAGGGAAAGTGCCGAAAGGTTTCTTACATGACTGCCAAGACATTGCGAAGCGTCATCCGTTCACGGGCACAGTGAAAGTGTATAGCAACCGCTTTAAACCCGCGAAGGTGGTGATGTCGCGCAGCATTGATAACCGCATTCAGCAACGCATCAAAAACGTATTCCCACATCAGTCATTCAAATAGCATCAGATTACAAGCCATGCTGGACAAGGAGCGATATGATAAGCGAGAAAAGCGATATCGCTCCTATATTGACTCGTACCCATCAGTGCGCATTATATAGATTATGTTAAATTCAAGTTTGAGGTCTGATGTTGGATACTGTTTCTGCTCGCCTAGCACTCTTCCTTTTTTGTCATTAAACGTAATTAGCTATTTACCATAAAATAGCTAATTACTACTTCCTTGAATCGTCATTACCCCAAGAGTTGCTTGGCCTAAGTCGATTCAAGTCAGCGGTAATTAGTGGAAAGATCTAATGGCTGATGAGCATGCAGTACGGCGTTAAGGCTTGCCGCCCTAATGGGCTTGGTAACAAAGTCATCCATGCCGGCACGGACACAGCGCTGTTTATCCTCATCCATTGCATTGGCGGTCAGCGCAATGATCGGTCGTTTAAACCCTGAAGCACGCAGCGCTTTGGTGGCAGCGATGCCGTCCATGACAGGCATCGACATATCCATCAGCACAAGATCAAATTCTGTTTGTTTAACCTGTGCCAGTGCTTCTTCACCATTGGATGCTAATACGACGGTATGACCCTGTTTTTCCAGCATTAACCTAACCACCATTTGATTAGCACGGCTATCTTCGGCGACCAATATCGACATAGCCTGCACGGCGTCGGCCGAGACGTTTGGTTGTGCTTGGTGTTTTTGTGCATCTTGAGGTGTTTCGACAATCGGCAAACGAACGCAGAAGTCAGTTCCCTGGTAAGGCTCACTTTCCACATGAATACTGCCTCCCATCATCTCTACCAGCTTTTTACAAATGGATAATCCAAGGCCAGTACCGCCGAAGCGGCGAGTAATGCTGCCATCCGCTTGAGTAAAAGGCTCAAAGATTCGACCAATCTGTTTTTCGTCGATGCCGATTCCTGAATCTTTCACCCATAACTCGAGTACATCATCATGAGCGTCAAGTGACACTGTCACCCCGCCGCGTTCCGTGAATTTTAAGGCATTGGCCACCAAGTTAAGGAGTATCTGCGTAAAGCGGTTCTCATCCATAAACAAGGTGTTGGGCACAGAAGAAGAGACACTAACAGAGAGGTTAATGCGCTTTTTATCGGCCCGCTCAATCAATTGTTGATAGACATTCGATACGCTATCGCTGGGCTTCATCAATGAGGGAGATAGCGAAAAACGGTTGGACTCAATTTTAGATAGATCGAGAACATCGCTGATCAATGTTAGCAATAGCTGAGCAGATTTATCCATTTGCCCTACCCACTGCTTTTGTTCTTGCGTTAATGAAGAGTGTTGCAATGCATCGATCAATCCTAAAACAGCATTGAGCGGCGTGCGGATTTCGTGGCTCATAACGGCAAGAAACTGCGATTTGGCATTATTGGCTAACTCAGCTTGCTGACGAGCCTGTTGCAATTCGACAACACGACGCTTGGTCGCAGTGATATCTTTAGCCGTCCCTCGATAACCGGCGAGCTCACCGCGCTTATTATAGCAAGGACGGCCTGAGAGGCTTACCCAGTAGTCATGGTGACGAGATTCTATATGCCATTCAATATCGCTAAAGGCTTCTTCTGTGTATATGTACTCTTCTAATTTCGTTTTTAATTCGGCGTCTGATTTGAGCTTTGCCAGCAGGGCTTCAGCATCGATGTCGGTATCAGTATTGGGTGATGACAGGTAAGTCAGTTGAAATTGGTTGTCGAGCTCCCAAAACCAGTCACTGGCTGTTTGGGCAAAGTCTTGAAAGCGTTGCCGGCTAGCATTTAGTTCCTGAGTGCGACTCCCCACTAATGCATGTAGACGGTGACGGTAGTCGATATCCATAATGGTGCGTTCAATCAAGGGGCGAAATCGGTCGATGACTTGCTGGGCTTCGTTATTAAATGCATCGCGGCGGTGTGACAGCAAAATAAGCATGACTTCGCTGTCATTTACCGTTAATCCGCTAATCAGCGCAGTACCTTGTAAATAACTGGCGTATTGATGCGTTAAGCAATGCATCTCTTTCACCATGCCAGGTTTATAGATAGCAACCGTTTCACCACTTACACAGCGGCGGAACACATCGCCTGTTTGCCAAGTGACTGTTTCCAGTAAGCGTTCAGTCGATACGAGACAGCGAAACGCATCTTCTGTTTCTCGGTTACGGCTTAGCGCCACGGCGCTATCAAAGCTGACATACCGGCGGATCACATCAAGTAAGGAAGCAAAAATATCAGTTTTTGACGTCGCTTCCGTCATGGCTGAGATTGCCGACAAAATCGCGTCGTTTTCTTCCCTTAAACGCTTTTCTCTTGCTTCAACACGACTGAGTTCAAATAAGGTTTCTTGTAAAGATTCAGAGTCTGAACGTTCAGAGGCCGATACGCGTTTCGACGTCATGATTAATCCTTATGAAATAACACAGCCGAGATCATTAAATTACCATGGGACAGTTCCCCACCTTTAAACAAGCCTTGTTCACCAAAGGTAAACGGGCAGACAAACGGCGCAGTGTATAAGGCCGTGTTGATATTGTCGGCGACTTGGTCAAGGCGATCTTTGACATGAAGCATACACCCCGCACAATAAATCGCCAGTCCACCGAGAGGTTGAGGCGTTCGCAGCGCATGATCGTTTGCCGATTCCACGACTCGACTTGCACGGGCAATCAACCCTTCACTGGTGCCTGTCATAAAGTGCGCGGTTTGCCCTACGGCTATTTGGGAGAAGAGTTCCATGTGCCCTTCTTGGTTAACAAACATGGGGTGTGACAAAGTGTAATAAGGTAAGCCGTGTATCTTGCCCGTTTGTGTCCCGAGCGGATACAAGGTTGATCGTGCGAACAGCGAGTCGCCTAAATCTAGCGTTTGCCCGGTTTCTTCTTCGTACCAGTCTTTATATACCGCCGATGGGGGTTTATGGTCCAAGCTCACTAAGGTGCGACCACGTACCTCTGTGACGACGGCCTTCTTGGTGGTGGCCGCATAACCAGAGTGGAATGAATAACTCACCCGTGCGGTTGGATAAAAAACACTGATTGCGATGCCAGATTGCGCGGTTTGCTCATTATCGAAAATGGCCCATCGTCCGCCGACGGTGTCGGCCGCAGCGGAGCCACCTATCACTGGGACCGATACGCCTAACTCTTCTCGAATGGCGGCTAACGTCGTTTCCTCATCACCCGGAGTACTGTGTAAAGCGATGAGTTTGGGGAGCTCGCCACAACGGCCGCTCTCTTCTATCGCTTGATTAAGCGCAATGCGCGCTGAATCGCGTATAGGACGATGGGCTTGGTGTGGCACGAGGGATGTGCCGTAACTCCCCTTTTCATCACTACAAGCCCAGACGGCGGCTGTCGGCCCTTCGATATAACCGGCTTGCGTCATGACACCGCAGCAGGTCGTGCACCCTATCAATGGCACGCTAGGGAAAAGCGCAACCATTGCTCGCTGAAGTGCATCAACATCGTATTGTTCCGTGCAGTAGAGCATTAAAAGCTTAGGTGCCTTTAGACGGCCCAATAAAGTGCGCGCCAGTGTTTGCGCGGCGTCTACTGCGTCTGGACTTTGTGTGCATGCCGTGGCTATTTTCATCTTAATGTTCGTTATTGTGCTCGCGATTTATCACGATTTTAATGATACCTGCATCAGGCGATCAAATCATTGCGCTAGTCGGCTGAAATAGTGGTTTAAATCACGTATCCTATTTCCCTATTTATATCGCTAGAGTGCTCAACATGGATTGTCGACCCGTTGCGTTATTCGGTGGAGCCTGCGCCTTGGGTGCCACTATCGCCTACCAATTGGCCGCGAAAGGCTATACGCCAATTATTATTGATCACAATCAAACGGCAGCGCTCGATATCGTCGCTCATGATCCCAGAGTCAGGTTTAAAGAAGCACCTGTATTCACGCCCGGTACCCTCCAAGCCACGCTTGATCAGTGCACCGCGCAACTCTCTCCTTTTGTCGGTGCTGTTATCGTGTCTGAGCAGGGGCATGCCTATATACAATCATTAGGGGTTGGTGGGCTGGATGCATTTTGTCAGATGGGGGCTCGTTGTGTCGTTATTCATACGAGCAGCCATCTGAGCAGCGCCCCCCTACTAAATGACAAGCTGGCTACAAATCGCCTGCAACGGATTAACAGTATAAGTTTCTGGTCGGATCACAATATTAACACTGATGTGGAAACATTACCGTCGCGTAAAAAGAGCGAAGTTTTATCTCCATTGGTATGCTTTCTTTTAAGTGATGAGTCAAATAGCATTAATAATCAAGATTTTAAGATGAATATATGACGAGTAACAAAAAGAAACACTCATAAATAAGCGTTTCCTTTTATAATGAGCGTAAAATAGAATAAATAAGAT
Organism: Salinivibrio sp. VYel1; assembly: GCF_009377945.1. Lineage (NCBI taxonomy): Bacteria > Pseudomonadati > Pseudomonadota > Gammaproteobacteria > Vibrionales > Vibrionaceae > Salinivibrio > Salinivibrio sp. VYel1. The sequence goes on from NZ_RSAM01000004.1 coordinate 65,130, forward strand.
TTAAACCGCAGTTTATCACTCGCTTTTGGGGTAATTAAATTTAAATTGATATCGATCAAAGACAAGGTTAAACCTCATCGGATTGCGAGGTAAATCTTGTGTTTTCCATTGCCAAGTTAGCGTGATCTTATCCCCATTTCTATCTAGCTGATCGCTAATTTCGATCTGCTTACTTCCTTCTTCTCCCCAATAAGCCGAATGTGGTTTTTTGTCTGAAACCACTGAAAAAATTACATTATCTTGTTCTTCACTCCAGGCGAACTCTATGAGCTGCTGAGATTGTGACGTGCCACAAAATCCACGTTCCCCTTCACAGTCTATAATGGTCAATCCAGGTGTATAGACCAGCGTCCTCCAGAAGAAAGCAACCACCAAAAGTGTAAGCATAACGATGATTTGCGCGAGTCGTCCTCGAGTGAGTTTTTCTGCTGCCATGAGTCGCTTTCTCCGTGTTACAGAGGTCAAAGTTTTATAAGAAAGGTAGGTAAGCCGCACTAAGTGTGTGGGTTAGACCCTGTTTTTTAACCAGTATCTACAGTATGATTCTGGTCGAAAATGCCATTTTTACAAAGAAATAGCAACGGAGTGTGTAAAGTGGTTAAAAACCATACGCAACGGGGCGTTTTCTTAAAAATGGTATGTTAACAGGCGAAGCGGAGGCTTCGTCCGTATCAAACGTGAGTGTAGTTAACTAAAAGTGGAAGCATGCAATATGAGCCAAGTTAAGCAGCTTGAACAAGACTACAACTACCGCGTTGTCCGCTTATTTACCCTAACAACGATTTTGTGGGGTATTGTGGGCATGGCTGTAGGTGTACTTATTGCCGCTCAATTAGTGTGGCCTGCACTGAACTTTGATATTCCGTATTTGACGTATAGCCGTCTGCGTCCACTGCATACCAACGCAGTGATTTTCGCTTTCGGTACCAGTGCGTTGTTTGCAACCTCTTATTATGTTGCGCAGCGAACTTGTCAAACACGGTTGTTCGGAGGGAAGTTAGCAGAGTTCACCTTCTGGGGTTGGCAAGCCATCATCCTTTCTGCAGCCATCTCGCTGCCAATGGGATACACCACCTCTAAAGAGTACGCTGAACTAGAGTGGCCAATTGATATCGCCATCGCGGTGGTATGGGTCGCATACGCTATCGTATTCTTTGGCACGCTTATCAAGCGTAAAACGTCACATATATATGTGGCCAACTGGTTCTTCGGTGCCTTTATTCTGACCATCGCGGTGTTGCACATCGTCAACAGCATGGCAATCCCTGTTTCACCGATGAAGTCTTACTCCATCTATGCTGGCGCAGTTGATGCGATGGTGCAGTGGTGGTACGGACACAACGCGGTTGGCTTCCTGCTGACAGCAGGCTTTTTGGGTATGATGTACTACTTCGTTCCCAAACAAGCGGGTCGCCCTGTTTACTCGTATCGACTCTCCATCGTCCACTTCTGGGCATTGATTTCGCTCTATATCTGGGCGGGTCCTCACCACCTTCATTACACGGCCCTGCCCGATTGGACACAGTCACTGGGGATGGTGATGTCGTTAATCTTGTTTGCACCTTCGTGGGGCGGGATGATTAACGGTATTATGACGTTGTCAGGTGCGTGGCATAAACTTCGCTATGATCCCATTTTGCGCTTCCTTATCGTGTCTTTGTCATTCTATGGCATGTCTACGTTTGAAGGCCCAATGATGTCGATCAAGACAGTTAACGCCTTGTCGCATTATACCGATTGGACAATCGGTCACGTTCATTCTGGTGCACTCGGTTGGGTCGCAATGGTCTCTATCGGCTCTATCTACCACTTGATTCCTAAACTGTTTGGTCAAGAGCGTATGTACTCAGTGTCTTTGGTGAACGTACACTTCTGGCTTGCCACGATTGGTACCGTGCTTTACATCGTTGCTATGTGGATTTCTGGTGTGATGCAGGGCCTGATGTGGCGCGCCGTCAACACTGACGGTACGTTGACATACAGCTTTGTGGAGTCATTGGAAGCCTCCTATCCGTTCTACTTCGTCCGCTTTATCGGCGGTGCGATTTTCCTATCAGGCATGTTCTTGATGGCTTACAACGCATATAAAACGATTCGTGCGCCTGAAGCTAGCTTGAAGTCGCTTGAGCCTGCGGTGTAAGGAGGACGATTAAATGAGTTCAAATCGCCACGAGATAGTAGAAAAAAACACAGGTTTGCTAGCGATTTTGATCATCGTTGCAATCAGCTTTGGTGCATTGGTGGAGATAACGCCATTGATTTACCAAAAGCAAACCACTGAACCGGTAGATAACCTTCGTCCGTATACAGCGTTAGAAATGGAAGGACGTGACATCTACATCCGTGAAGGGTGTAACGTGTGTCACAGTCAAATGGTTCGTCCATTCCGTGCTGAAACCGAGCGTTACGGCCACTATGCCGTCGCAGGGGAAAGTGTTTGGGAGCACCCCTTCTTATGGGGCTCTAAACGTACCGGTCCTGACCTCGCCCGAGTTGGGGATCGTTACTCTGACGAATGGCACCGCGTTCACTTAATTAATCCACGTGACGTAGTACCTGAATCGAACATGCCTGGTTTCCCTTGGTTAGCAGAGAACAAGCTGGATGGGGAAACAACGGCCGCGAAGCTGAAAGTATTCCGTGACCAATTTGGTGTGCCATACACCGATGAGGACATCGAGAATGCCAAGGCGGCGGTTGAAGGTAAAACGGAGATAGAAGCGTTGATTGCTTATCTTCAGTCACTAGGTCACGCAATGAAGTAATAAGGAGGGCCTATGGATATCGGCACCTTTCATAGTATCTGGACAGTTGTCCTATTTGTGAGCTTCATTGGGATCGTTGTTTGGGCTTATAGCAAACGTCGCAAAAAGCACTTTGATGAAGCGGCTAACCTGATTTTCGACGATGAGGAGAACAATCAGGATAAGTCCAATAACAAGACAGGAGATAATCGCTAATGAGTACGTTTTGGAGTATCTTCGTAACAGTCATCGTACTCGGCACGATTGCTGGCTGTGCTGCTCTTATCATTTGGACAACCAAAGATAAAATGGGCGTCGCAGAAGGCGATGACATGGGTCACGAGTATGATGGTATTCGTGAACTCAACAACCCACTGCCTAAGTGGTGGTCGTACATGTTTTGGGCGACCTTGGTGTTTGGTTTGGGGTACCTCATCCTCTATCCGGGGCTGGGTAACTTTGCTGGCGTATTAGGTTGGAAAAGTTCGTACCAAGACGTAAGCAGTGTCGAGGAGTCGCGTGAGTTAATGGCAAAAGCGCAAGAAGCGCAGCATATTAACCAATATGCGATGGAGCTCGAGGCAGCTGACAAGGTGTTTGGTGAAGCATTCCGCAAACTGGCTTACCAAGAAGATGGCAAATCATTGCGTCCGATTACCCAAATCGCGCGTAATGAAGAAGCCTTGAAAGTGGGTCAACGTTTGTTTAGCCAAAACTGCGCGGCCTGCCATGGCTCGGATGCGCGCGGTCAGGCTGGTTTCCCGAACCTTACGGACGATGCGTGGTTGTATGGTGGTGAGCCTGAAACCATTAAAGCCACCCTTCTCCATGGCCGAAAAGGCAACATGCCGGCTTGGTTAGATACCATGGGTGAAGAAGGCGTTAAAGAAGTCGCCGCTTATGCACTGAGTTTGTCAGGTCGTAAAGTCGATCCGCAAATGGCTGCTAAGGGTAAATCTCGCTTTGTTGTATGTGCCGCATGTCACGGCACGGACGGCAAAGGTAACCCTGCCTTTGGTGCGCCGGATTTAACTGACAATATCTGGCTATATGGTGGCTCTCGCCGCGCCGTTGAGCAAACCATTCGTGGTGGCCGTCAAGGCGTGATGCCCGCGTGGGAAGCTCACCTTGGCGAAGAAAAAATCCAGATACTCTCTGCCTATGTATGGCGCTTGAGTAATCCTGAGGTAGAATAAGCACTTAGGTGTGATACAGCCCCTGCTTGCAGGGGCTTCTTAAATGTAAATGCTCAAACCGAGGAGCTTCTGATGGTAACACCCTGGTACAAGCAGTTTTGGCCTTGGTTCCTGATTGCCCTTCCCGCTTCTGTTGTCGTCGCGAGTTTGTTAACTGTGACCGTCTTTTCGATGAATTCTGTGTCTCTGGTGGCAGAGGACTATTACAAGAAAGGCAAGGCGATCAATGTTGATCTATCCAAACTGAAAGTCGCGGCCCAGCTGGGTGTTTCAGCGCAATTGTCGTCAAACAACCAGGCAATCGCGATAGCACTAGATAAGGGCGATCTCGCGTCATTTCCTGCGCTCAAGGTGCATATTCAGCACCGTACGCTCGAGCGAAAAGATGTGAACGTCATGGTAAACCCAAACCAAGCGGGGATTTATCATATCGATCTTGCTGAGCCAATATCCGGACCCTGGTTTATCGAAATCACTTCATTCGATAAACAATGGAAAGTGCACGGTCGTATCAATTTCCCTGTCTCAACTCCCCTGACGTTAACCGGTAAGCAGTAACCATGACCACGCCTTGTTATCACTGTGGTGATCCTGTACTAACAGGAGACACCTACCAAGTAGTGATTTTCGATAAACCCCGCCTTATGTGTTGCCCTGGCTGCCAAGCCGTGGCAACCACGATCGTAGACAGTGGTTTGAGTTCTTATTATCAGTATCGTACAGAGAACGCCGATAAGGCCGACCTCGTCCCCGAAGAGCTCAAATCACTGACGCTATACGATAATCAAGATGTACAACAAGAGTTTGTCCGCAATGTGGCAGACCAAAAAGAGGTGACGTTGTCACTTGACGGTGTCTCCTGCGCTGCTTGTGCGTGGCTGATTGAAAAGCAGTTACAACGCACAACAGGCGTCACACATATTCAGGTCAACACCACTACTAACCGCGCCCAAGTGCGTTGGGATGAGAGTGAAACTTCCCTGAGTACAATACTCACACGCATTCATCACCTAGGTTATAAAGCGGCACCTTTTGAGGCTGACAGACAAGAGCAACAATACCATCGCAACATGAAGCAGTACTTATACCGATTGGGGATTGCTGGCTTGGCCACTATGCAGGTCATGATGTTAGCCGTGGCGATGTACTTCGAAGTGTTTGGCGATATGGATGAAACCTTTCGGAATTACTTCCGTTGGATAAGTTTAATCTTCGCGACGCCTGTCTTGCTTTACTCTGCGTTGCCCTTTTACACCAATGCTTGGCGGAACCTTAAGGCACGCACACTGGGAATGGATGTCCCCGTTTCTATTGCCCTGTTATTTGCCTACTTCTCAAGCCTGTACGCGACTGTCACTGGAAAGGGCGAAGTCTTTTTTGAATCGGTGGCAATGTTTACCTTCTTCTTATTGCTCGGGCGTTTTCTGGAAATGCGCGCACGCCGCACGGCAGCAGCAGCCAGCGCCAACTTGTTAAAACTGGTTCCCAAAATGGCGCGCCGTCTTAACGGTGAAGCCGTGCCAGCTAACAGTCTTAAAATAGACGACAACATTCGCGTATTGCCCGGTGAGCCCTTCCCTGCCGATGGGCAAATATTGTCTGGCACAACCTCTGTCGATGAAGCCATGCTGACAGGCGAGTCACTACCTCAGACTAAGCGAGTGGGTGATGCCGTTTATGCCGGCACCATGAATGTGGAAGGGAATGTCGATATTTGTGTAACGAGTAATCACAAAGAATCTCTCGTGGCTCATATTGTGCGTTTGCAAGATGAAGCTCAAATGGCAAAACCCAAGGTGGCAGTGTTGGCAGACCATATCGCGCGTTACTTTGTCGCCGCCATCTTAATTATTTCCGCATCGACTTGGCTCTATTGGCATTTTGTTCAACCTGACGATGCCTTTTGGATCATGCTATCCGTGCTTGTTGCGACCTGCCCTTGCGCATTATCACTCGCCACCCCCACGGCCCTGACTTGCTCAACATCGACCTTTGGCCAGCTCGGCATCATGTTACGCCGAGGTCACGTCTTAGAAACCTTAACCAAGGTGAATCGATTGGTGGTTGATAAAACAGGTACACTGACCGAGGGTGAGGTGAAAATTGATTCAGTCCACGTGTTTGCTGCTGACATTAGCGAACAATCGGCCTTGAACATTGCGGCCAGCTTAGAAGAGTTTGCCAATCATCCTATCGCCAACGCGTTCCAATCAAAAGCGACTGAGTCTCTGACAGTCAAAGCGGCGGACAACCATATTGGTCAAGGGGTAAGCGGCGAGATCAATGGCCAGCATTGGCGTATTGGCAAGGCGGCGTTTGCTCTATCCTCGCCTAAAACTCACTATGATTCCTATCCCGTCGTGCTCAGTTGCGAGGGGCAAGTGGAGGCCGCGTTTTCACTGACCGATCCGATTCGTCCCAGTAGCGCACGCTTGATAGCCGCATTTAAACAAGCAGGGATCCAAACCACCATGCTAACCGGTGATCAATCGCGAAATGTTGAACAGGTCGCTAACCAGCTCGGCATTGATTCTGTGATTTCAGGGGTATCTCCTCAAGGAAAATTGGCGTACCTTCAAAGCCTTGATGATGATACCGTGACCCTGATGGTGGGTGATGGCGTCAATGATGCCCCCGTTTTAGCCGGTGCCCACTTGTCGGTTGCGATGGGAGGAGGCACTGATATCGCTAAATCGTCCGCCGATATGGTGTTGCTGAGTGACGATTTGGAAAAACTACTGACCGCCAGGCAGCTTGCCCAGCAAACTCGCCGTATTATCCGCGAAAACTTAATTTGGGCTTTAGGCTACAACATCACCATTCTCCCTTTGGCGGTTATGGGCTATGTCGCCCCTTACATAGCGGTGGTAGGTATGTCAGCAAGCTCAATCATTGTCGTGTCTAACTCGCTGCGCCTACTTAACAAAAAAGAGGATTAGCGTTATGGCTAGTTTGTATATTTTGATCCCCATCGCCATTATGCTGGTTTGCGTGGCGGCCGTCGTGTTTATCTGGGCCGTCAAATCCGATCAATTCGAGGATCTAGAACGACAGGGCTCTTCGATCCTTTTTGATGAAGAAGAACCGGAGAAAGACGCCGGATCACAATCAAGCCAACCAACCGAACCTCACACGTCGACGCAAGATGACAAACATTGATTTTATTGGTGCCCTCGTCATTGGCTTGTTGGGGGCGGGCCACTGCCTAGGGATGTGTGGTGGGGTCGCAGCGGCTATGTCGCTTGGCATTCCGCCACAAAAAGCCAAGTGGCCGTATCTTGTCTTGTATAACTTGGGGCGTATCAGCTCGTATACCCTTGCCGGCGCAATGATCGGTGGTACCGTGGCTTCATTGCTTGCTTTGTCTGATTTAACACAGCATCTTGCGGTATTGCGGCTGTTTGCGGCCATTATGATGTTGCTATTGGCTGCCTATATGGCTCAAGTATGGAATGGCCTTAGCTATATTGAACGGCTGGGTAGCAAACTCTGGCGATTTATTTCTCCGCTAACGTCCAAGCTGATGCCACTGCGTTCGCCATTATATGCCTATCCTTTTGGCCTTGTGTGGGGCTGGCTCCCCTGTGGGCTGGTTTACTCCGCGCTGAGTTGGGCCGCCGTTTCTGGCAGCGCATCCGGGGGCGGCCTTGTGATGCTTGGGTTTGGATTAGGGACGCTACCGGCGATGTTAACCGTTGGTGCCCTTGCCGAGCGGATAAAGCCAATTCTTAACAACCACGCACTGCGTTTGATATGTGCCACAATGTTGGCGCTTTATGGTTTTTATACGGCTTACTCCGCCCTCAAACTCCTGATATAAGGTCGACCTGGCACACAATCATGGTGTAATATGTATATTGACGTTTATCAATTTTAGGCAGGTGTATGGTGTCGAATAAGATCATCACTCGGCGGGTTCAGTCAGGCGGCTGCGCAATTCATTGTCAAGATTGCAGTATTAGCCAACTGTGTATTCCCTTTACGTTAAATGAGCAAGAGTTGGATCAACTGGATAGCATCATTGAGCGAAAAAAACCTATTCAGAAAGGCCAAGAACTGTTCAAAGCCGGTGATAATCTACGAGCGTTGTATGCGATTCGTTCAGGTACGGTTAAGACCTACACAATCACAGAACAAGGTGATGAGCAGATAACTGCCTTCCATCTCGCCGGCGATTTGGTAGGCTTTGACGCTATTAACGATAGTGAGCACCCCAGCTTTGCTCAAGCGCTAGAAACGTCAATGATTTGTGAGATCCCCTACGACACACTTGATGACCTCTCTGGGAAAATGCCCAAGCTTCGCCAACAAATCATGCGACTAATGAGCAATGAGATAAAAGGTGATCAGGATATGATTTTGCTGTTATCGAAGAAAACAGCTGAAGAACGTCTGGCCGCTTTCCTTTATAGCCTCTCGAAGCGCTTTGCTCAGCGTGGATTCTCTCCTCGAGAGTTCCGCCTTACCATGACACGAGGTGATATTGGTAACTACCTGGGTCTCACCGTTGAAACTATCAGTCGCTTATTAGGCCGCTTCCAAAAGTCAGAAATATTGGCCGTCAAAGGTAAATACATCACGGTTCTAGACTTAGAAGAGCTTGCACGTCTTGCGGATGAAGAGTGCTTCGTTTAGCGAATAAAAGTAAATAAGTTGTTAATAAATGGCGCTTTATGCGCCATTTCTCTTTTTTGCTCAATGGTGAACAATTTCTTTCGCGTGAACGGACTAAGTAGGTTAAAGTGAAATTAACCGATGCATCTGTGCAAAGGAGGCAGATATGTCTAGGTACACGAACCTGCTCGTCGTCATTGATCCTTCCCAAGAACAACAACCTGCACTTTCACGTGCGGTCACGCTTAGCCAGCGAAGTGATGCAAAGGTTAAGCTCACCCTCTTTCTTGCCATTTATGACTTTTCATACGAAATGACATCTATGCTCTCATCAGATGAGCGGCAAGCAATGCGCCAAGGTGTGATGCACCAGCGTGAAGAATGGATGAATGAGGTTATTCAAACGCACCAAGCTCAAGAATGTGAGATCGAAAAAGTCGTGGTATGGCATAACCGCCCTTACGAAGCGATTGTCGAACGCGTGCTGAGCCACCACCACGATTTGGTGGTTAAAGCGACACACCAGCACGACACACTAGGCTCTGTCATCTTTACGCCCACCGATTGGCACTTGTTACGCAAATGCCCAAGTTCAGTGTTATTAGTTAAAGATCATGGTTGGCCAGATAAAGGCAAGATAGTCGCCTCTGTTCATGTGGCATCTGAAACCGAAACTCACGCTGAGCTCAACGACAAATTGGTCGATGAAGGGAATATCATGAGTGCCATGCTAGGGGCTGAGTTGCACCTGGCTAACGCCTACCCTGCTACGCCGGTGAATATTACTATCGAGCTGCCTGACTTTGATCCAACATCGTATACCGATGCGGTACGAGGCCATCACCTCACCGCAATGAAAGCCCTGCGTCAGCGCCATCACATCGAAGAAACACGCACGCATGTCCAAGAAGGATTGCCGGAAGATGTTATCCCTAACATTGCCCGGGAGTTGGATGCAGAGCTTGTCATTCTCGGGACCACAGGGCGCACTGGCTTATCCGCGGTGTTCATCGGGAATACCGCAGAGCATATGATTGATCAACTCGACTGTGACTTACTTGCCATCAAACCTGATGGTTACATTAGCCCACTCGACCCTCGCGCTAACGATTAACCTTTTTCATTCCATCATACAGCAGGCAGTGGCATTCACTGCCTGCGGGTGACTGGCATTTGTGGTCAAAATCCGTATCATACCCGCCATTCATGCACACTGGCAGTGTAATGCGTTTACCTTGCCTGACAACGCGATAGTACTTATGAGCACCGAAGAGCTGAGCAAAGCACAAAAATACGGATTTAATAAACTGCAAAAGCGCATTCGTCGCAACACCGGACAAGCGATTGCCGACTTTAATATGATCGAAGATGGCGATCGCATCATGGTTTGCTTATCAGGCGGAAAAGATAGCTATACCTTGCTTGATATGTTGCAAAGCCTGCAAAAGAGCGCGCCAGTTTCATTCCAACTCATTGCGGTCAACTTAGATCAAAAGCAACCTGGGTTTCCTGAGCACATTTTGCCAGAGTATTTAGAGGGCTTGGGCGTCGAGTACAAAATTGTTGAAGAAGACACTTACTCTATCGTCAAAGAGAAAGTGCCAGAGGGCAAGACAACCTGTTCACTATGCTCGCGACTTCGCCGCGGTATCTTATATCGCACAGCGAAAGAGCTGGGTGCCACCAAAATTGCATTGGGCCATCACCGAGATGACATACTAGAGACCTTGTTCTTGAACATGTTCTATGGCGGCAAGATGAAAGGCATGCCACCGAAGCTCGTCTCTGATAACGGCGAACATGTGGTGATCCGTCCACTGGCCTATTGCCGAGAAAAAGACATTGAGCGTTATTCAGAGCAAAAAGCCTTCCCGATCATTCCGTGTAACCTTTGTGGCTCACAGCCCAACCTACAACGCCAAGTGATCAAAGATATGCTCCGAGATTGGGACAAGCGCTACCCAGGCCGCATTGAGACGATGTTCCGAGCAATGCAAAATATCGTCCCCTCGCATATGGCCGATACCGAGCTGTTTGATTTTAAATCCGTCGCAGCGGGTATGGCGTTTGAGGGGGATGGTGATACCGCATTCGATAAGGAAAACTTTACCGATCCGGCGCCCGTTTCAGAGAGCCCTGTCGAGGTTGACCCCAACCTATCACTCGACGTGGTCAATGTCGGCACATAGTATTTGAAGCATGACAGAATTGTCGTTGGCCCTAAATGGCCTGCTAATAAAAACGCCCACTTTAAACAGTGGGCGTTTTTTGTCGTTTCAGCCTTCTACATCATGCGCATTATGTCTTTGAAGCTCAGTGCAGACTTAAAGTCTTTCTCCGTTTATCCGTTTTTCGGCAACCAAGGCGACACCTTGATGGGAGCGTCTGGCAGCGTTAACGTGGCGCTATCGCCAAGATGATTGACATCTATAATGGCTTGGTGAGCATCGATTGGGTATTTTGTTCCCTCACTGCTAGTCACCGCACCAGTCACCGAGGGCGCAAAATGCAAGACGACTCCCTGTGTCTTCGGCATAAACCAAGAAGCAAACATCCCGCCTAAATTTTCCATCATCGTATCCATCTGAGGCAACCAGCCCTGGATCTGCTGGCTGGTTAATTTCTTTCCTACTGGCTGATCAACCAATACCTGGAACGAAATATCGCAGTTACGATCGGCGGGCGTTTCAACAAAGACATCCGGATTCACTTTGCGGAGCTGGTTATCGAGAGGAAGCGGCAGCGCTTGAGAGGCTGGAATATCAAAGGCTTCATAATGCTCTTCCTTGCTCATCCATGCGCGAGAAATCGGGCAAACCTCTCCCGACTCGGCCGAGACCATAAAATACGCCACACCAATATCAGGGTGCCCTTCTTCCACGTTATGTTTAAGCTGAGTAAATAGCTTGCTATAGCTAAAACGGTATGTATCGGCACTGGCCGGGACACTCACCATTCCCAGCAAAACCAGTACACTGGCTAGTTTTTTCATCAGAACTCCAGTTGCAGGCTCAAAGCGTATCAAGCGTCAAAGGTGTCTTGGTCAGATGACGACGGAGTCGTACTATTCGACGCTCTTTCTTCATTCTCATTTTGTGACACTGTCACCTCGACACCAACGCCAAACATTTCTCGGTAAATCACACCTTTAACATTGAAGAGAAAGGGTAACGCCCAAACCAAGGCAAAGCCAGCGGTGGCAAAAGAAATGAGAAATAGCACGCCGACAACGGCATAAATGGTTGCCATTTGGAACAATTTCTTGTTTACCGCCCGGAAGGATACGGTGAGAGCTTTAACCGGCGTGAGGCGTTTTTCACAAATCAATAACGGCGACATGGAAAACGCCATCGCAACATAAAGGCTCAGTAATGGAAAAATCATGCTCGCCACACTTTGCAATGTCGCCGACAGGCAGATCACGACCGTCACAGGTAAAGCAAACACGAGCCCTTTTAGTAGATGGCGTGGTTTAGAGCGAAAGCCTATAGCGTGACTCAAGCCCATTAAGCTCGCCCCCGCATATAATGGCGCAATCAGAACCTCGGAAGTAAAATTCGCTAACCACACGGATGAAATCATATCTGTGGTGAGCTCACGTTGACCGACCAATGCCTCAAATAAATGCGACGGCGCCCCCAACAACAACGTCAGCATCAGCATTAATATACCTATTTGAGTCGCGAATAGGCACAAGGTGGCGGGCAAAAACGACCAAAAGTGCTTGAAGGTCTGAGAGAAGGCTTCTTTGATTATCTCAAAAGGATCGAGCCGGTAGCGACCGTTTAGCGCCGTTTCTACCGACCCACCGATATGTAAAGCATTGTTGTATTCTTGTTGACTCATAATCGTTATCTATCATGACTAATGCACCCAGTATATCTGACTGTAACCCATAGCCAAAAATCATTCTGACAAATAAGGAAAAATAACCAGATCAGCTTTGCGTTGACAATGGTCTGGTTTAGGCTGGACACCTTATCGAACAACAGACACCAAAGTGCCAAAACGAGCGAAAAACTGCTTTAACTTCGACTGGCACGCGTCTATTATGCGCCGTCTGTTTTATGGGTACGAATGTACAAGACAATTTGCCAGGTAGAGAGAGAACGAACCATTGAAGCACGCAAATGTATCTCACAAACCGGTTGTCGAGCTCGCGTCACTAACCAAAAGTTTCGACGGCAAAGAAATCATCTCCCGTTTCAACCTAACGGTCAATAACGGAGAATTCCTAACGATCCTTGGCCCTTCAGGCTGTGGCAAAACAACCGTACTGCGTTTGATTGCGGGGCTGGAAGATGCCGATAGTGGTGCTGTCGTTATTGATGGCAAAGATGTCACGACCCTCCCAGCAGAAAAACGCAATGTAAACACTGTCTTTCAAAGCTATGCGCTTTTCCCACATATGACAGTGTTTGAAAACGTCGCATTTGGCCTGCGCATGCAGGGCGTGAATCATCACCATATTGAACCTCGGGTGATGGAAGCGCTGCGAATGGTACAGCTTGACCATTATGCCTCTCGTAAACCTCATCAATTGTCTGGCGGACAGCAGCAACGTATCGCGATTGCACGCGCCGTGGTCAATAAACCGAGCGTGCTCTTGCTGGATGAATCCCTCTCTGCACTCGATTACAAACTGCGTAAACAAATGCAGATGGAGCTGAAACAGCTGCAACGCAAACTGGGGATTACGTTTATCTTCGTTACCCACGACCAAGAAGAAGCCCTGTCGATGTCAGATCGTATTATCGTTATGCGTGATGGCGAAATCGAGCAAGACGGCTCACCGCGTGAGATATATGAAGAGCCTAAGAATTTGTTCGTGGCACGCTTTATTGGTGAAATCAATGTCTTTGATGCCAATGTGATTAAACGCATCGATGACAAACGTATTTGGGCCCGAGTCGAATCACGTGAGTGTGAGGTCTATTGCAAGCTCGATGTGCATCCGGGTGACGCTATCAAGGTATTGCTTCGCCCTGAAGACATCCGCTTGGAAGAAATTCATGGTAATGCCAAGCCCAATGGTATTGTGGGCTACGTACGCGAGCGAAATTACAAAGGTATGACCCTCGACTCTGTACTCGAGCTGCCATCAGGGCAAACCGTGATGGTGAGTGAGTTCTTCAATGAAGATGACCCAGACGTCGATCACTCCATCGATCAGAAAGTGGCTCTGACTTGGGTAGAAAGCTGGGAGGTGGTGCTGGCCGATGAAAAAGCTTAATCTGCAAACCGCCATCGTGGGTTTGGTCGTAGGTTGGTTGCTGATCTTTGTTTTTTTACCCAACCTAATGATTATCGCGACCAGTTTTTTAACGCGCGATGACGCCGATCTTGTCGAGATGACCTTCACGCTGAGCAATTATGCGAAACTGCTCGATCCTCTTTATGCGAAAGTAGTCTGGCACTCTTTCTACATGGCGGCCTTGGCAACCCTGATCTGCCTACTCATTGGTTACCCATTTGCGTTTATCATTGCCAAAATGCCTAAAAATACACGCCCTTTGATGCTGTTTCTAGTGATTGTTCCGTTTTGGACCAATTCTTTGATCCGCACGTATGGGCTAAAAATATTTCTTGGTACCCGTGGGCTACTCAATGAAAGCATGATGTGGCTTGGCTTAATAGAACGCCCTGTTCGCATCATGTACACCGAGTATGCGGTGATGGTTGGCCTTGTCTATATTTTGCTGCCATTTATGATCCTGCCTTTGTATTCGAGCATCGAGAAACTCGATCGCAGCTACCTTGAAGCGGCGCGTGATTTAGGCGCCAACAAATTCCAGTGTTTTATGCGTGTGATCCTGCCATTGACCACACCCGGTATTATTGCTGGCAGTTTGCTGGTCATTCTTCCCGCTCTAGGCATGTTCTACGTCTCGGATTTGCTGGGGGGAGCGAAAAACCTACTGATCGGCAATGTGATTAAGAGCCAGATTTTGAACGTTCGTGATTGGCCATTTGGCTCAGCCGCCAGTATCTCTCTGACGGTGTTAATGGGACTGTTGCTGTTTGCTTATTGGCGTGTGGGTAAGTGGATGAATCGCAAGGAGGCCTTATCATGATCCGGTGGCTAAGGAATAGTTTTCTCTCCTTGGTTTACGCCTTCCTTTACATCCCAATTCTGGTGTTGTTCGTTAACTCGTTCAATGCCAGCAAATTTGGCATGAGTTGGAAAGGCTTTACTTGGGAGTGGTATGGGCAGCTGGTCAATAATCATAGCCTGATGCAAGCGGCGGGTAACTCATTAACCATTGCGGTCTTTTCTGCTAGTGCTGCCGCCATTATTGGTAGCTTGACTGCCGTCGCCCTCTTTCGCTACCGCTTTCGTGGCAAACAATTTGTCAATGGCATGCTCTTTGTGGTGATGATGTCCCCGGACATTGTGATGGCTATTTCGTTATTGGCGCTATTTGTGTTGATGGGCGCGCAACTGGGATTTTTAACCCTACTGCTCTCTCATATTACTTTCTGCCTACCATTCGTGGTCGTCACGGTATACAGTCGCTTAAATGGCTTTGACGTTAAAATGCTTGAAGCCGCGCGTGATTTAGGCGCGAGCGAATGGGTGATCCTCACCAAGATTATTTTGCCACTGGCGGCTCCTGCGGTCGGTGCAGGTTGGCTACTGAGTTTTACCCTCTCGCTGGACGACGTTATCGTTAGCTCATTTGTTACCGGGCCAAGCTATGAAATTTTGCCCTTAAAGATTTATTCGATGGTTAAAGTGGGCGTATCACCCGAAGTGAATGCACTTGCCACTATCATGTTATTGGTGTCGTTAGTGTTGGTCATGTGCTCGCAATGGCTCGCGAAAGACAGGTTAAAGTAACCCTTGCGCTAGGGCTGCTATACCACCAGCAGCCCTTTTTTCTATCTGTATCCTCTTGCGTTACTGCTCCAGTGCCAGAATTTCCTCCACCAGCTTCGGCACGAGCGTGCTCGCCTTCCCGTAACGCCGCTCATTAAATTCACTTTCCACAGCGCTGGGCTCCAAGTTTATTTCAATAGTGTGCGCCCCATGCATTGCCGCTTCGTGCACAAACCCCGCCGCTGGATACACCGCCCCAGAGGTGCCAATAGAAACAAACAAATCCGCTTGATTGAGTGCATCATGAATTTGCCCCATTCCCAGTGGCATCTCTCCGAACCACACCACGTGTGGCCTCAACGGTGCAGGCATCTGGCAACAATGGCAGTGATCGGACACCTGAATATCACCCGTCCAATCGATGGTTTGCTGCGAGTGGCTACAACGCGCCTTTAACAGCTCACCATGCATATGAATGATATTGTGCGTGCCGGCGCGCTCGTGAAGATTATCAATGTTTTGGGTCACAACGAGCACACTGGCCTCGGTTTCCTGCTCTAGGCGTGCCAGTGCCTCATGAGCCGGATTGGGGATGATCTCTCCTTGTAACTGGCGCCGACGATCATTATAAAACTGCTGAACAAGGGTCGGGTTTCTCTCAAAGCCCTCAGGCGTTGCAACGTCTTCAATATGATGCTCCTCCCAAAGGCCATCTTGATCTCGAAAGGTTCTAATCCCTGACTCTGCAGATATTCCCGCGCCTGTCAAAACTACGATGTGTCGATAAGGGAATGCCATACGCCGTTCCTATGCAAGTGACCTGTTTATTTATTTTATAACACTCTCACGCTTACCATTGAAGTAGTAAGGGTTTAGACCTTAGTCGTTGACTCTAATCACAAAAAGATAATGCAACGACTGGCTAGACCAATGCCGCGCTTCGCTTGGGTTACAATGCCGGCTTATTTCTCGCATCTGTTATCCATTATGAAATTAGAACATTATTACACTGAGCAAGATGGCAAACTGATTTTTACTCGCCAGCAAGCAAGTGACTTTGCTAAACGTATCGCCGGCGACTTTAACCCGATTCATGACACAGACGCTTCACGGTTCTGTGTGCCCGGGGATTTGCTGCTTTCTATCTTATTGGCCAAAACAGGGATCAGCGAGCAAATCGAGATTCAGTTCAATGGCATGATCAGTGCCAACACGCCCTTGTCGATTATCGAAACAGACGATGGCGTTACCGTCGTCGACGATAATCAAAAGCTTTATCTCACCATGACACGCCATGGACAGACACGTCACGATAAAGCATTAGCAACAGAGATCGCCGAGCACTACGTGCAGTTTTCCGGTAAGAACTTCCCGCATATCATGGTGCCGCTAATGCGGGAGCAACAAATGATGATTAACACTGAACGTCCACTCGTCATATACGAGAAAATGAGCTTGGCGTTTGATGATCTTTCAATCAACTCTGCCGATGTCGCTTTATCGGATTCGGTGATGCAAGTGAGTGGCAAACGCGGAAAAGTCGATCTTGCTTTTGATTTTATTGTCGATGGGCGGCGTGTGGGACACGGATGTAAAACGATGGTTGCCAGTGGTTTGCGCCCCTACTGCGAGGAGGCCATTCAAAACCTAGTAGAGCGTTTTAATGCCAGAAAACAGGCCTACTGCGCTGCGCCCGCCACGGAGTAATTTTCCTCCCTGAAGACTTTGGCTCTGATCTATAGTTAAATCAGAGCCAACGCTGAAGGAAGTTGTTATGGAATCCAATAGCTTGGTCGAGCTTATCGATCGTCTCCCGAAAATCCCCAAAGTCGTGCAAGAGTTGATTGAGTTGGTCAACAGCCATGACGCTGAGCTTAATCAAATCGCCGAAAAAATCGCCTACGACCAGGTCATTTCCGCGCGAGTGCTTCGCTTGTCTAATTCAGCCTATTTTGGCCGCGCCCGAAACGTGGGCTCTGTCAACGAGGCCGTTATCCGGCTAGGTCTAGGCCCTGTGAGAACTCTGGTGGTGTCTAGTGCACTGATGAGTGCCTTTGACGTCGATGACGAAGTGGATATGGATGCGTTTTGGCAACACACTTTCGAAATTGCAACCTTGAGTAAAGCCTTAGCAAACGCATTAAGAATGGACGGTAACGAAGCATTTACCGCCGGCATGCTCCATAATCTCGGTGAGCTGCTGATCATGACCACCGCTTACGACAAGCTGGACCGTATCAATCTGCACATGGAGGCGGGTAAGCCCAAGCAAGAAGCCCAGCAGCTTATTTTGGGGATCACCAGCGCCGAGTTAGGTGGAGAGCTCGCACAAACTTGGAACTTTCCCCAGCGCTTAAGCGATGCAATTCGTTATCAGTTTTCGCCCGTACACGATGAGCAGTTTTCGCCATTGGCGGGCATACTTCGCTTAGCCAACAAAATTGACGCCGCTTGGGGCGAGTTTGTTACCACCGACTCTAAGCTTGATTGGCTCGACCAGCAGCTCGAGTACAACATTCTCGGTTTGCCTAAAACCGTGGTCGCTAATATCGACGATGTCATTGGCTCAGGGCGTGAAATGGCCAGAATGCTTAAATAACAATGGCGTCTCTATCACCAAGTGGGCGCAGTATATGAACCACGTGATGCTTTCTAAAAGCAATGCTGAATCGCAAGGTATTTATTGCGGATGTGCTCTATCAGCAAACGTACTTTTTTAGGTGGCTGGCGAGTGAATGGATACACCGCATAAATCCCGAGTTTTTTGCCCACTTGGTCAGGAAAAAGATCAACCAATACGCCCTGCATCAAATCGTCATACACCAAACAACGCGGTACATACGCGATGCCATGGCCACTTAGCGCACCTTGTCGTAGGGCGATGGGGTTATCGGTCGAAAAGTTGCCGGCCACTTTAATCACTTGGTTTTTATGCTCGCCTTTAAACTCCCAGTCACTGGCTCCCGTGGTTTGGTAGGCATATTGCAAACAATTATGCTGTTTTAACTCGATAGGATGTTGTGGCCGCCCATGACGCGCAATATAGCTGGGCGCCGCACATACCACCCATTGTGAGTCGATAATATGGCGAGCAATTAAGCTAGAGTCCTCGAGGTAGCCGGTTCGGATAACCAGATCAAACCCCTCATCAATTAAATCAACAAAGCGATTGTCCAACGACATATCGATATTGAGACCAGGGTATTGCCCACAAAACGCCGCCACCGCTTCGGCCAACAACAGTTCCCCAGAAATGGTCGGCACTGAAATTTTTATTTGGCCCGTTATCGCCTCCCCAAACCCTGCGACCGCATCAAAGGCTTCATCAGCGGCCTGCTTCACATTTTTTGCACCTTGATACAAGGTACGTCCGGCATCAGTCAGTGTCAGCTTACGCGTGGTGCGATACAAAAGCTGCACTCCCAACCCCTCTTCGAGCTTTTTAATCCGCTTGCTAACTACGGAATTTGTCAGGGAATTTATTTCCGCTACCTTGCTAAAAGAGCCTAATTCGGCGACTTGAGCAAAGAGGACAAGATCATCTGTTTTCGGCATATTATGTCAATTATGGAAGTAATTATTTTCATTATTTCCATATATCAGAAAAATGCAAACGCGTAATGTCACATACGGTTAACATCGAGTCACCGAGCTGTCAGCAAAATAACAACACATTGGTGACTTGTTTATTCAACGTGATTCAACGGAAGAGACACCTAATAAGGAACCCTTATGACAGATACCCTATACGCCCTCGTCGCGTTCTCACCCATCGTGGTCGCGGCTATCTTACTGGTCGGCTTAAATTGGCCAGCCAAGAAGGCGATGCCCGTTGCCTTTATCATGACAGTCTTAATCGCACTCTTCCAGTGGCAGATGAGTGCGGCACGCGTATCGGCCTCCATCGCACAAGGTTTAATCATTACAGCAGCCGTACTTTGGATCGTGTTTGGTGCCATCCTTTTGCTCAACACCTTAAAGCACACTGGCGCGATTACCGTAATTCGCAACGGCTTTACCACCATCTCCGATGATAGGCGTATTCAGGCCATCATCATTGCATGGTGCTTTGGCTCGTTCATTGAAGGGGCATCAGGCTTCGGCACTCCCGCTGCCATTGCGGCGCCGTTATTGGTCGCCATCGGCTTCCCTGCTCTCGCCGCGGTTGTGGTGGGGATGATGATTCAATCTACGCCTGTCTCCTTCGGCGCAGTGGGCACACCTATTATCGTGGGCGTAAACAAAGGGTTAGACAGCCATGCAATTGGACAAACACTCACCGCCAATGGCAGTGATTGGGCAACCTACCTGCAGTCTATTACCACGCAAGTGTCATTTATTCACGCGGTGATTGGCACACTGATGCCTTTGCTAATGGCAATGATGTTGACCCGATTTTTCGGTAAGAACAAGAGCTGGAAAGAAGGCTTAGAGGTGGCGCCGTTTGCGATTTTCGCCGGGTTAGCATTCACCGTTCCTTATGCCCTCACCGGCTGGTTGTTAGGACCTGAATTCCCTTCATTACTCGGAGGTCTAGCAGGGATTGTGCTTGTGACCACCGCGGCACGTAAAGGCTTTTTAGTGCCGAAAAAACAGTGGGACTTTGATGACGAGTCAACGTGGCCAATCCATTGGCTGGGCTCGCTGAAGATGGATCTTAAGGTTCAAGAAAAGCCGATGAGCATGGCCATGGCCTGGACCCCTTATATTTTGTTGGCGGTTTTCTTGGTGATCAGCCGCGTTAGCCCGACGGTCAAGACGGCACTGACCGATGTCAGCCTCGGTTTCTCCTCTTTGTTTGGTGAAACAGGGGTTAACGCCGCCATTCAGCCACTTTATCTACCGGGCGGTATCCTTGCGTTCGTGGCTTTATTAGCCGTGCTGCTGCAAGCGCGTCAATTGTCACCGCTGGTAACGGCTGCGCGAGAATCGAGTAAGACACTGATTGGCGCAGGATTTGTCTTGGTGTTTACCATTCCCATGGTACGGATTTTTATTAACTCAGGCGTTAATGGTGCTGACTTGGTGAGTATGCCAGTCATGACCGCACGCTTTGCGGCCGATTTAGTGGGGAATGGCTTCCCAGCGTTAAGCGCCACCATTGGGGCGTTGGGCGCTTTTATTGCAGGCTCCAATACGGTGTCCAATATGATGTTTAGCCAGTTTCAGTTTGAAGTGGCACAAACGTTAGGCGCATCGACCGTGGTGGTAATTGCCCTGCAAGCCGTTGGTGCCGCAGCTGGCAACATGATCGCCATCCATAATGTGGTCGCAGCATCCGCGACGGTAGGCTTACTCGGCCGTGAGGGCGTGACCCTGCGGAAAACCGTCTTACCCACCATTTATTATCTGATTGCCGCGGCGGTTATTGGCTTGGTGTTAATCAATGTATTGCAATTTGCCGATGTCCTCTCCGGGGCGTAATCTTACATGTTATTGGCCGAGCCTCCTCTCGGCCTTTCTCTCCACAAGCGGGCCAGCTAGGCTGACCCCAGCCTTTGTCGTAACGTAAAGGAAAGGAACGCTTATGAATACCCCATCACGTTTGTCGTCATCACAGCAACAAGCATTTATTTCGACCTTGACCGACATCGTGGGCGAAAACAACGTACTCACTGAGACAAGCCAGACCCAGCATTATCGTACTGGCTTTCGCTCGGGAGGCGGCCCTGCTCTGGCGGTTATTTTTCCAACCTCTTTGGTGATGCAATGGCGAGTGCTCCAAGCATGTGTCGACGCGGATGTGGTGATGATCATGCAAGCCGCGAATACGGGCTTAACCGAAGGCTCAACTCCTAAAGGCAGCGACTACGACCGTGATGTGGTAATTATCAACACTACACGCCTAGACGGATTACAGCTTCTCGATAACGGTAAGCAGGTACTGAGTTTTCCCGGAACAACATTGCACCAGTTAGAGCAGACGCTCAGGCCTCTTAAGCGCGCGCCGCATTCGGTCATCGGTTCGTCGTGCATTGGCGCATCGATTGTCGGTGGTGTGGCCAATAATTCCGGTGGTGCATTGATCAAACGCGGCCCAGCTTATACCGAGTATTCTTTGTTCGCACAGTTGAACCAACATGGTGAACTGACGCTGGTTAATCATTTGGGCATTGCCCTAGGTGATGACCCAGAAGCTATTCTCTCGCGCGTTGAGCATGGTGATTACACCGCCGATGATATTACCTACGACGAGCGCAAGGCGTCTGCTGATGACTACGAGCAGATCTTGCGTGATGTCGATGCTGACAGCCCCGCGCGCTATAACGCCGACAAACACCGCTTACATGAAGTGAGCGGCTGTGCGGGGAAACTTGCCGTATTTGCCGTGCGCCTTGATACTTACCCGATCCCTGAGCGAGAGCAAGTTTTTTACATTGGCACCAACAACCCAGATGTGCTTAATACTCTGCGCCGCCGTGTTCTGAGCGAACTCTCTCACTTGCCAGAGGTGGCTGAGTATATGCATCGTGACGCCTTTGATATCGCCGAGCGTTACGGAAAAGATGTGTTTTTAGCGATTGGTCGACTGGGAACAGATGCAATCCCGAAAATGTTTGCCTTGAAAGCAAAAATAACCGCCTGGCTAGACAGTGTTCCCCTACTGCCTAAAGCATTACCCGATAAAGTGATGCAATACGCCAGTCAGCTTTTTCCACAGCACTTGCCCAAACGTATGCTCGCGTTTCGCGATAGGTTTGAGCACCATCTAATATTCAAAGCCTCAGATGAGGGAATAGAAGAAGCCTCGGCGTTTCTGAGCCGCTTTTTCACCGAACACGCAGACAGTGATTACTTTGCCTGTAGTGAGGATGAAGCGAAAAAAGCCATGCTTCACCGCTTTGCGGCAGCCGGTGCGGCGATTCGCTACCACACCATGCACAGCCGTGATGTGGAAGACATTCTGGCGTTAGATATTGCGCTTAAGCGCAACGAGACCGAGTGGGAAGAGCACCTGCCCATCGAGATAGAACAAGAGATGGTCGCCAAGCTTTATTACGGGCACTTTTTCTGCCACGTCTTCCATCAAGACTATGTGGTGAGAAAAGGTGCGGATGTGAGTGCGATTAAGGCGAAAATGCTGGCGCTACTCAATGAACGAGGCGCCAAGTATCCTGCCGAGCATAACGTAGGTCACCTCTATGCGGCGGAGCCGGACTTAGCTAACTTCTATCACCAGTTAGATCCTACCAATAGTTTTAACCCAGGGATCGGTAAAACGGGGAAACAAAAATACAGCGTTGATTGCCAGTGCCTGGACCATCAATTGCGCCAACAAACAGGTGCTTCCTCCTCTTCCATCACTCAGGCGCATTCGTGAGCGCTAATCGTTAACGGGGAGCGGCAACACCGCCAACGGTGAGGTATCACTCTCCGTTGGCGGAGGTTTCATTACAGGGACGGCTTCTCGCGAATAAAACGCGCAAAACGTGGAATGCCTTTTTGGGTGACACCGTTATGGCGCACCAAGATAGTACTACCAACCTGTGGCGGATCAGCCCGCTGCGCATCACTAAAGCCAGATCCCACGCTAAACTCGGTGCCGTCAGCCAGGCGTACCACCAGAGAGCCCATCAAACCTTGTAACCGCCCTTTGCCAGGATTCATCCCTACCACAGTCACGTCTTTTTCTTGGTAGGTTTTCAACTTAACGACGCTTTCTACCCGCTGACCCACATACACACTATCAGGGTGATGCAGCATCAAGCCCTCACCGCCTGCTTCATCGATGGTAGCCAACCTATCCTTAAGTGCTTCATTGCTCGTCACAGGCTTCTGTGGGACATACGCTAAGTGCGGCGATGCTGTCTTAGATACGATCTGTTTTAACGCTGTATAGCGTGTTGAGAATTGGCCTGGATGATCGGGCATATCAAACGCATAAAAGCGAATACGCTGCCACGCATCTTCATCCGGCGTATCATCAAGCACAGTGCGTAGTACGGCTTGAAACTCTCCTCGTCCTGCCCATAACTCGCCATCTAAGGGTGTCTGGGGAAGCGATTGGATAAACGCTTCAGGGGCGTGAATAGGATTGCCTTGCCGCGTCAATAATCGAGATCCTGTCCAGTAAGCACGGATCCCATCGAGTTTTTCACTGGCCCAATAACCGCGATAGTCTTGTTCGGCAATCTGTCCGTCAATACCATGCATCAACGCTGGCGCCGACGGTGCAGCATCAGCATCACTGGTAGGAAACAGGGTAAAGGCGGAGAGTAAGCATAGAGTAAAAGGATTTAGGCGTGCCATGGCATTCCTCCTTAGTGGTAAGGAGCATACGCTAGCGCGATAGAAGGCGTATCAACATGCCTTTATTTTTTCTTGGTAGAGAACGCGTGTTCACGGTGAACAATGCGCAGGTGTTGCATCGTCCACCGTGAAATGACTCGTGAAAGCCCGTCCGCTATGACACCTTTGATCATCAAGCTTGGCTGGCAAACGCATAGATAAAAGTGCCGTTTTTTATCGCATCGATCACGCGGGCCGATAAATAGTTAGGTAGCGCTGGGCAGCCCCAACTTCGACCGAGTTGGCCACTTTGTTTGATCACGTTCGGATGGGCATAATCGGCACCGTGAATAACAATCGCTCTTTCACGTGCATTGTCATTTAACCCCTTTGACAAACCATCGAGGCGTAATGAATAGCCATGTTTGCCATGGTAGGTTTCAGCCGCGCGATAGACCCCCAATGATGTTTTTAGCGAGTTGATTCTGTTAGAAAACTGCTTTGCATATAAAGCGCCGCTATTTTTGCCATGAGAGACATAAGAGCGAAATAGCATTTGGCGTTTTTTCACATTGATCACCCAAAACCGCTTTTCTGACGACGGTTTTCCGTAATCAATCAGTGTCATCACCGGCTTGCTACTTGGGTTGTGCTTAAAATGGCGATACGCATCAGAAAAGGCTTGGTACGACACCTCCCCAGCGAGATTGAGTGATTGATATAATCCACTGACCTCATCTTTAAAACTGGCCCAAACCGAGGTTGGCATGCTTAGCACCAATACATACAAAACCACCCGATACCAAGGGGCCACATCTGCTTGTTTCATTTTTTGCTCCTTTCTTGCCACGGCAACACGCACCACCGAGCTGTCTGTCGTTCGTATTGACAAAAACAAAAACCGTGCCATGTGACACGGTTTTGATTATTTATTGATATTTATATAAATTATCTCGCATCGACGTTTTACCCGTCTTCATCTAATCCGTAGCGGCATAAGCTTGCCGCATTTAAACCGCCGCAATGGCGTTTTTAATCCGCTTATCCGAAACAGGGTAAGGCGTGCCGAGTTGTTGCGCAAAGTAGCTCACACGTAGCTCTTCAATCATCCAACGAATCGCTTTCACCTCATCAGGCACAGGCTTTCCTTTAGGCAGCTTGTTCAGCAACGCCTTGTACTCATTCATCACAGATTCAATTTTGAGCATGTGGTTGCGATCGCGGGTTGGATCCACAGGTAGCTTTTCCAACCGTCGCTCGATCGCTTTCATGTAGCGAAGAATATCAGGCAGCCGCTGCCAACCTGATTCGGTGGCAAAGCCTTTGTAGATAAGCCCTTCTAGTTGGGCTTTGATATCCGACATCGCAAACGCCATGGAAAGATCGACTTTGCCTTTGAGCTTTTTGTTGATATTGAACGCGTGCGTCAATATTTGCTCGACCTGTTGCGCTATCTCCACCACGGTATCGCCTAGCTCAGCACGCACCGTCTCTTTAAGCGATTCGAATGCCTGCGCCTCCCAGGTTAAGCCACCGTGTTGCTCGATAAGCTTATCGATCCCGCAAGCGATGCAATCATCAATCAAATCCAACACGCGACCATAAGGATTGAAATAGAGTCCCAATTTGGACTTGTTGGGCAAGTGTGCATGCAGATATTTAATCGGTGATGGCACATTGAGCAAGATAAGCCGACGCTGCCCCGCTTGCATGGCTTTATGTTGTTGATCTTCGGTTTCGAACAGACGAATGGCAACACTGTCTTTTTCATCGACTAATGCGGGATAGGCTTTGACTTCAAAGCCGTGTTTTTTCTGCTGATAGCGCTGGGGCAAAGCCCCAAAACTCCATTGGGTAATCCCTTGCTGCTCGATATCATCATCCGCCACATCCGATAACGTCGCTTGTACTTTGTCTTTCAGAGAGACTTTAAGCGCATTTAAGTCTTCGCTTTCGGCCAAGGTTCGATTCTTATCGTCGACGACACGGAACTGAATACGCAAATGCTCGGGAAGTTGACTGAAGTTCCAGCTGTCACGCTCAATGGTGACACCGGACATCTGCTTCAAGGCTTTCTCCATGCTATCGAGCAAAGGTGCCTCCATCGGCGTCACGCGCTGTAAGATTGCCTCAGCATAGTTTGGTGCGGGTACAAAGTTACGACGTAACGGCTTAGGTAGCGATTTAATCAGCGCGACAATCAGCTCGTGACGTAGCCCGGGAACGTGCCAGTCAAAACCTTCTTCTGACACCTGATTGAGGATCGGCAACGGGATATGCACCGTCACCCCATCGTGGTCTTGGCCTGGCTCGAATTGGTAGCTCAACTTGAGTTTCAAGTTGCCTTGATGCCAAAAATTGGGGTAATCCAGCTCCGTGACATGGCTGGCGTCCCCTTGCAGTAGCATGGCTTTTTCAAAGTTAAGCAGGTCGGGATTGTCTTGACGTGCCTTTTTCCACCACGTATCAAAGTGACGCCCGCTGACGACGCTATGATCGAGGCGCTGATCGTAAAAGTCGAACAAGGTATCGTCGTCTGCCAAAATGTCGCGCCGGCGAGATTTCAGCTCAAGCTCTTCCACTTCCGCCAGCAGCTTTTGATTTTGGCGGAAAAAGGCATGTTTGGTTTGCCAATCCCCTTCAACCAATGCCGAACGAATAAACAGCTCACGGCTAAGCACCGGGTCGATGGCGCCATAATTGACTTTACGGCTGGCGACAATCGGGATCCCGTATAGCGTGACCTTTTCGCTGGCCATGACAGCCGCTTGCTTGCGTGACCAATGTGGTTCACTGTAGCTGCGCTTAATCAAATGCTGCGCCAGTGGCTCTACCCATTCGGGTTGGATTCGCGCGACAATTCGCCCCCAGAGTTTCGAGGTTTCAACCAGCTCGGCAACCATCACCCATTTAGGCTGCTTTTTGAAAAGCCCAGAGCCTGGGAAAATATGGAATCGTGCATTCCGCGCGCCTTGGTATTCATTCTTTTCTTGGTCTTTCAGACCGATGTGACTTAATAGCCCAGCGAGCAGTGCCATGTGAATGGCCTGATAACTGGCGGGCTCTTGGTTGAATTGCGCATTCTGCTCTTTCATCACTTGGGTGATCTGGTAGTGAACGTCTTGCCACTCTCGCACGCGCAGGTAATTGAGATAGTCTTTTTTGCACTGTTTACGGAACTGGTTATTCGACAGCGCTTTTTGCTGGTCTTTAACGTAATCCCAAAGGTTTACATAGGCTAAAAAGTCCGATTCTTTATCTGCAAAACGACGATGCTTCTCATCCGCTTGTTGCTGCTTATCAGCCGGACGCTCACGTGGGTCTTGAATAGCCAAGGCCGCGGCAATCACAATCACCTCATGTAAGGCACCATGCTTGGGCGCCTCAATCACCATGCGTGCCAAACGCGGGTCAATCGGCAGTTTGGCCAAGGTTTTACCGATGGCGGTCAGCTTACGTTTATCGGTGGCTTGGCCGGGCTTAATCGCCCCCAGCTCTTCGAGCAAACGGACACCATCTTTGATATGACGGCTATCAGGCGGCTGAACGAACGGGAAGGCTTGAATATCACCGAGCCCTATTGCCGTCATTTGCAGGATCACTGAGGCCAGATTTGTCCGCAGAATTTCTGGATCGGTAAATTCAGGACGGCCTAAAAAGTCCTCTTCGCTATATAAACGCACACAAATGCCTTCCGACACACGGCCACAGCGCCCTTTACGCTGGTTGGCACTGGCCTGTGAAATCGGCTCAATCGGCAGTCGCTGCACCTTAGTCCGGTAGCTATAGCGAGAAATCCGTGCCGTGCCGGGATCAATCACATACTTAATGCCCGGCACGGTTAGCGAGGTCTCGGCGACGTTGGTGGCCAATACAATCCGGCGCCCCGAGTGAGATTGGAATACACGATTTTGCTCGCCAGCAGAAAGCCTTGCGTACAAGGGCAAAATCTCGGTATCGCGCAGTTGACGACGCTGAAGATGATCGGCGGTGTCGCGAATTTCACGCTCACCGTTCATAAAAATCAGGATATCACCCGGCCCTTCCTGACACAGTTCATCGACCGCATCGCTGATCGCTTCCAGCTGGTCACGATCGCTATCGTCCTCTTCCACCAATGGGCGGTAGCGCACTTCCACCGGATAAGTCCGGCCAGACACCTCAATCATGGGGGCATTATTGAAGTGCTTAGAAAAACGCTCAGGATCGATGGTTGCCGAGGTAATGATAACTTTGAGATCGGGGCGCTTAGGCAATAACTCGCGCAAATAGCCAAGAATAAAATCGATGTTTAGGCTGCGCTCGTGGGCTTCATCGATAATGATGCAGTCGTACTGATTCAGATACCGATCGTGCTGAATTTCGGCCAGCAAGATCCCGTCCGTCATCAGTTTGACTTGCGTCGACTCTGAGACTTTGTCGTTGAAGCGCACTTTATAGCCCACGCTGCTGCCTAACTCGACGTCAAGCTCTTCAGCAATCCGTGAGGCGACCGAGCGCGCAGCCAAGCGACGTGGCTGAGTGTGACCTATCGTACCGGCGACACCTAGCCCAAGTTCCATACAAATTTTGGGCAGCTGAGTGGTTTTACCTGAGCCCGTTTCCCCCGCGATGATCACCACTTGGTTATTCGCGATTGCCTCGGCAATGTCATCTTTCTTTTGGCTGACTGGCAATGCTTCTGGATAGCGAACGGTTGGCGCATTGGCACGACGGGCGAGCACACGCTGCATACTCTGCGCCATTTCCGCGGCGATTTGATCGTACACCGCCTGTTTGGCGTCGTCTTTTTTGATTTTTTGCGCGCCATGGATGCGCTTTTTAAAACGAAAACGGTCTTGCAGCATACAATCGTTTAGTGCTGCAAACAGTGTCTCTGGCGTGTTGTGATGACGTGAACTCAAGGCGATTCCTGCTTACTGCTTAATCTTTTAAGGCGTTTATCAGTGTCACAGCCGATAAATAAGGTTGATTGGTGTCGCATCCTATCACAAAGTAAAAAGAATCAAAGTCGCGCCAGCCACGCGCTCACCACCAACGTGGCAGCGTAAAGTAAACGCATTGGCCGTTCGTCGCGTATAAACGCATAATGACGGCCAACAAACCCCGCAGTTTGGGAGAGCAGCCATGCTAAAACAGCTTTTTAAAAAACTCGAATCCGCCCTCGCCGCTGAAACCGGCCAACACGGTAAGCAATCCGGGCTATCCCTTCACCAAGCGATGGCGGGGCTATTAAGTGAAGTGGCGATGGCCGATCACGATATTGATGAGCGAGAAAGAACAACCAAACGCAACCGTATTTGCCAGTTGCTATCACTCGACGTGACACAAGCCGAGCAATTACTTGAGGAGGCGAGACAACACAGCGAGCATGCGACCTCGCTGTATGAATATACGGATAAATTACGCGACCTTGACCCACAAGCCCGGATAGCGTTAATCGAGGCGATGTGGTCGGTCGCATATGCCGATGAGAACATTGATCCGCTCGAGGAAGCGGTGATCCGTAAAACCGCCGAGCTGCTTTATGTCGATCATGCCGAGTTTATTCGCGCCAAGCTTAACGTGATTGAGAACGACGACAGCGAAAGTTAGGTCAAAACGTTCAAACTCATGCCGAGGACGCGCGCATGATCACTGGGCCATTGGCGGTTGATACCTGTTCCAGTGGCGTGGCAAAAACATCTGAGAGCAGCTGATCCGTCAATACCGCTTTCGGTGGGCCTAGTGACACAACACGACCTTGTTTAAGCACCACAACCGTATCCGCGTGCTCTAGGGTGCGGTTTAAGTCGTGATTAGCCATGATAACTGCGATTTCCTGCTCTCGCGCCAAGGCGGTCATTTCTTGGTAAATCACTTCCTGTTGCGCGACATCAAGTCCGGTTGAAGGCTCGTCAAGCAAAAGCAAACGCGCATGTGGATTTAACGCCTTTGAAACTTGCAACATGACGCCCGCCAATCGCACCCGTTGCCACTCTCCGCCCGATAAGCTGTCTATTCTTCGGTGGAGCTTGTCGCTGATGGCCAAACGAGACACCACGTCCGCGACCGTCTTGTCTCGAATCTCACCGGTTGCCAATTGCACACTATCGAGCACGAGATTGAGGTATTCAAATACCGCCATGACAAACGCAGGGCGCTGTTGTTGCATTAGGTATCCCCGCACTTGCGCCAAATCGTATCGGGTTTGTCCTGATACGGGTTGGCCTTGCAGCCAAACACTCCCCGATTGCGGCACTTCCAAGCCCGACAAGAGTTCCAGTAAGGTGCTTTTGCCACTTCCGTTGGGACCGATAAGGTGTACCACTTGCCCGGCATCAACCGATAAGGACATCGGTAGTAAACGTGGCGATAAGCTCAAATCTTTAGCGTGAACGATCATCCCGCCCTCACCAACATCCATATAAATAATGGGGCACCAAGCACACTGGTGACCACCCCCACCGGAAGTTCCGCTGAGGGAAGGATAAGTCGACCAACGGTGTCGGCGCTGACCAATAATAGCGCCCCTGCCAACGCAGACATGGGCAACAAGGTACGGTTCCGGCTACCAAGCCACAGGCGTAAGTAATGAGGAACAATGAGGCCAATAAAGCCAATAACACCCGCAACAGCCACAGATACCCCGACCAAAACGCTAATTAAGGCGATCAATTGCCAACGTAGTTGATGTGTATCTAGCCCTAACTGCTGCGCCTGAGACTCTCCTAGCATAAGCTGGTCAAGCTTATGTCCGTATCGCCACAATACCGCAATGCAAGGTAAGGTCATTGTCAGTATACCCACATGCTCCAATCGCATGCCGGACAGTGATCCCATTAACCAGACCATTAACTGGCGCAAATTAAAGTCAGTACTGAAATAAAAGGCCAAGGTAACGCCTGCCCCCGCCAAAATGCTCAGAGCAACACCGACCAATAAAATGCGTGCCGTCGCTAGAGCGCGACGGGCTAATATCACTAATATAAAGGTAAACAAGCTCGCGCCCAGCATGGCAGTGACCGCCATACTGCCACTCGACGCCCAAGCTGGTGCGAGTAATAACAGTAAGACCACAGCAATGCTTGCGCCACCGGAAATGCCTAAGACACCGGGCTCCGCGAGTGGGTTACCCAATAGCACTTGTAGGCTTGCCCCGGCCATTGCCAGTGAGGCCCCTATCATCACACTGACCAGTACACGAGGGAGGCGAAGCTGTAAGAGTAACTGCTGCTCTAATATTGAGTCAGGCGCGAACGGATTGATCCATATCTCGCCCACACTCAGCGCAAGCCCACACACCAACAGCAGTAAAGCCGAGAAAGTAAGTAACGCGCGCCGCCAACGGCTCTGTTGGCGGGCGGTGAGTTCTGACACTCGCATGCGTCATCCATTAAACCAATACTGTGACGCACTTTACCGACTGATTGCCAGCTTGAAAAGCGCTACGCCGAGGCTTTTTGTGGTGCGTGCACAAAGAGTGGCTGATTGACATTAGGGTCAAAGGGCGTGGCGAGTAATCCAGCCCGATGACCTAGGTGGACATTGGCATTGGGAAAGATCACCACTTCCCCCTCATGCTCGGCATAGATTTCTTGTCCCTTGTCGGTGGCCAATAATGCCCCCTTCTCGAACGGTGTGAAGTTTTTAGCTGATGAAGGGAACGTGAGGGCAAATTGCTCCGTGTGCTTGGTCAAGGTTCGGGTCACACGATAAAAGCGCATCGGCGCTAATTCAGTCGGCAACGTAGCGGCTTTTAACAAGCCTCTTAAGGTGCGATCAAGTGGCTCGTACTCTCGCATATCATTTTCAAATAACGGCGCCACACGGCCCATTTCTAAGGTTGCAGCCAGCGCATCATGGTGGTTGGCACTATACCAACTAAAGGTCGGTGATGGTGATTGAGACAAGACAGTGGCATCCATTTTGGCGTCATTGAGTAATGCGGCCAATGGGCGTACATCCTTTTGGGTTGGCGTCGTTGGGATCACGCCAAACATATAATGATAGGACTCGCGAATGGCACTGTGTAAGTCAAGATGCCAACGAGTCATACTGTCCGGTTGAGCAGAAAAGAAATCGCTTACCGCTTGTTGCAACTGATTGGCTAGGTAGTGCTCTTCGTTTTTTTCCTCATTCCAGCCTCCGAATAAGCGGTTGAGGTTATCTTCAATAAAACGAGTGTGCGCTTTAATCGCTTCGGCATGGCCAATAATCAGTAATAGCGGCACATTGGGGGTAAATGTCTCTGACATTATATCGGCAAGAAGACTGTCAATGAGCTCAATGGGCGCGGTTTCGTCACCGTGAATACCTGAAGACAATACGACGCAACGCGAAACCTTGGCGACATCGGGCTGTATCGAAATAATACCGGGGGCACTGTGATTGAAGGTAAGCGAGCCTACTCGCCATGAGTCTGGGGTAAAAGCATGAGGTGCAGTCAATGCGGCATCAATAAAGGCACCTGGGCGTGCTGTCAGCATAATGCTTCCTTTTATTACAACTAGACAACAAAACGTTACAGCGAGATAACCAATAAACCCAGGATTTTCCCCTCACAATGTGATCATGTATAGACAAATTAAAAAGCCGTGGCGCATCGGCACACGGCTTTCTAGTGTGGTGTCGTCACCACTGTCGGGGTCACACAGCGTTATTCTTCAACGTCTGCGTTTTCAACTCGCGCTTTGAGTTTTTGGCCCGGTCTAAATGTCACGACGCGGCGCGCCGTGATCGGAATATCTTCCCCTGTTTTAGGATTTCGACCGGGACGTTCATTCTTGTCTCGCAAGTCGAAGTTACCAAACCCTGATAACTTGACCTGTTCGCCACTTTCGAGCGCCTTCCGAACCTCTTCGAAAAACGCTTCGACTGTCTCCTTGGCGTCCCGTTTGCTAATCCCGATATTTTCAAACAGGTTCTCAGCCAAATCGGCCTTAGTGAGCGCCATAGGTTTTTCCCTCAAGAATTGTTGAACACATATGCAATACCGCAGTATCGACACCACCATTCTACACTTGGCCCATACGCCTTTAGCCCTTGTATTTTAGGGATATTTGAAGGCCAGCTCAAAACAAGTGTATGCCAACTGGCTGATTTGCGCCAACTTTTTTACATTAAAAAAGCAAGAACATTGTCCAAAAAATTGACCTTTCAAACCAAGATGTTACAAGGGTTTTCTCAACCAGCATAGTCAATAGACGGCTAAGCTGCTTAATATTAGGCTTTTTTATCAATATCTGAACACTTTCTCATCAAATATAGTGAATTTATTTAGTTTTTCAAATGGATAGGTGTTAGGCCATTTAGGCATAAAAAAAGCAGCGTTTCCGCTGCTTTTTGGGATGACGTTAGGTTAGTCACGCAAGGTAACGCCTAATTTCTCTGATAAATAGCTGACAACACCAGACACGGCTTCACTGATATCGGCTTCCTCAAGCGTGCGCGCATCAGATTGCAAGGTCAGTGCGATCGCCAAGCTCTTCTTGCCCTCTTCCACACCTTTGCCGGTGTAAAGGTCGAAAAGCTGTGCGTCCTTAAGCAAGGGGTTGCCGCTTTGCAAACACGCGTCCACCACATCGCCAGAAGCAAGCGATTGATCAGCAATCACCGCGATATCCCGGCGGTTAGCAGGAAATTTAGACAGTCCTGCCGCTTCGGGAATAAAGCGTTCGTCAATGGCCTGCCACTCTAGCTCAAACACCACCGTTCGGCCATTTAAGCCAAACTCACGCTCAAGCTCAGGGTGCAGGGTACCAATGTGACCCACCACTTTGCCGTCAAACGCGATCGCGGCAGTTTGACCTGGGTGCATGGCAGGATGAGAGGCTGACACGAAACGGAAGTCTTTCAACTTGCCTGTGAGTTCCAGTACCGCTTCTAGGTCGCCTTTCAAATCAAAAAAGTCAACGGTCGCGCTCGCCAGATCCCAATGCTCTTCACTGCCAGGGCCTGCAATTACCCCCGCAAGCATGCTTTCTTGGCGAATGCTCGATTGACGAACGGCACCACCGACCTCGCCTTCCGGGGTAAAGCGTAAACCAAATTCAAACAAACGCACACGAGGCTGCTGACGCTTTTGGTTATAGGCAACCGTGTTTAAAAGCCCAGGAAGCAAGCTCAGGCGCATGGCTGACATATCTGCAGAAATTGGGCTTGGCAGGATCAGCGGCTCAACATCCGGAACAATCAGCGCTTGCTGTTTCGGTTCAACAAAGCTGTAGGTAATCGCCTCGTGGAAGCCACGGTCAACCAACAAATCGCGGACACGTTTCAGTGGCATCGCTGCTTCTTTGTATTCGCGCATCGTCAGTGCCGCTTTAGGCGCACGGGTTGGAATGTTGTCGTAACCGTAAATACGCCCGACTTCCTCAATCAAATCCTGCTCAATGGCAATATCAAAACGCCAGCTAGGTGCCGTGGCTTGCCACCCTTTCTCGGTTTCCGTTACCGCACAACCAAGGCGAGACAAAATGGCTTGTACATCACTGTTATCGATAGAATGACCCAATAGGCCATCTAACTTCTCTCGACGGAGAGTAACGGTGTCACGAGTGGGGAGTGTTTCTGCCGACTCAGCGGTAACAATCTCTCCCGCTTCACCACCACAAATCGCTAATAGCAGTTCAGTCGCCCGCTCCATCGCCGCTGCTTGTAAAGCTGGGTCGACGCCACGCTCAAAACGGTGAGAGGAATCTGTATGTAGCCCATAGCTACGTGCACGGCCGCGGATCACATCAGGGGCAAAAAACGCCGATTCGAGTAAGATATCTTGCGTGTCTGTGGTGACGCCAGAGTCTTGCCCGCCAAAAATTCCGGCCATCGCCAAGGCTTTGTTCTCATCGGCAATGACCAAGGTTTGCGCATTGAGTGTTGCTTCGTTGCCATCGAGCAATGTGAGCGTTTCGCCCTCTTTTGCCATACGCACCACAATGCCACCCTCAAGCTTGCCAAGATCAAAGGCATGCATCGGCTGACCTTGCTCAAGCATCACATAGTTAGTGACATCCACCACAGGGTCGATAGCGCGAATGCCACTGCGGCGCAATTTCTCTTGCATCCACAGCGGGGTCTGGGCATTAAGATCCACATTTTTTACCACACGCCCTAAATAACGTGGGCACGCTTGTGGCGCATCAATACGCACGGATACCTTATCTTCAATGCTGGCAGCGACCGGAGTGATGGTCGGCTCGGTGACATCAGCGCGGTTCAATACGCCGACTTCACGCGCCAAACCACGCAGGCTCAAGCAATCAGCACGGTTCGGGGTTAAGTC
This sequence comes from Salinivibrio sp. VYel1, assembly GCF_009377945.1. NCBI lineage: Bacteria > Pseudomonadati > Pseudomonadota > Gammaproteobacteria > Vibrionales > Vibrionaceae > Salinivibrio > Salinivibrio sp. VYel1. The sequence goes on from NZ_RSAM01000004.1 coordinate 99,996, forward strand.
GACATCGATGGTTACATCGTTTAGCGCGAGGTAGTCACGAATATCAGCACCAATCGGTGCATCGGCAGGCAGCTCGATAATGCCGTCAGATTCGACATCAATCCCTAGCTCAGTAAATGAGCACAGCATGCCGAAAGACGGTTGACCACGCAGCTTCGCTTTTTTGATTTTGAAGTCACCTGGCAATACCGCACCAACCATTGCGACCGCGACTTTCAGGCCTTGACGACAGTTTGGTGCACCACAAACGATATCAAGCAATTCATCTTCGCCGACATTTATTTTGGTGACACGCAGCTTGTCTGCATCTGGATGCTGGCCACACTCAACCACTTCGCCCACAACCACACCACTAAAGTCGCCAGCAACGGGTGCAATTTCATCGACTTCTAGGCCGGCCATGGTGATCTGATGGGCAAGCGCGTCGGTGTCGTTTGCTGGGTTTACCCACTCTCTCAACCAAGATTCACTGAATTTCATTATTACCTTGCCCCACTGATTACTTAAATTGTTTCAAAAAGCGCAAATCGTTCTCAAAGAACGCACGGAGATCATTCACGCCATAACGCAGCATGGTTAGGCGCTCTACGCCAATACCAAAGGCAAAGCCTTGATATTCCTCTGGATCGATATTCACCGCACGTAGTACATTCGGGTGAACCATGCCGCAGCCTAAGATCTCGAGCCATTTTCCGCCTTTGCGGCGTACATCAACTTCAGCAGAGGGCTCTGTGAACGGGAAGTAAGAGGGGCGGAAACGCACTTCCAGATCTTCCTCGAAAAAGTTACGTAGGAAGTCGTTGAGGATCCCTTTGAGATCAGCGAAGGTGATGTCTTTATCGACCAATAACCCTTCCACTTGGTGGAACATCGGGGTATGCGTTTGGTCGTAGTCATTACGATAAACGCGACCGGGGGCAATAATACGGAATGGGGGTTTACCCGCTTCCATGGTACGAATTTGTACGCCAGAGGTATGCGTACGCAACATCAAATCAGGGTTAAAGAAGAAAGTATCGTGATCGGTACGTGCAGGATGATCTGGGGCGATATTCAGCGCATCAAAGTTATGAAAACCGTCTTCAACCTCTGGCCCAGAAGCGACAGAGAAGCCCAATTCACCGAAAAATTGCTCAATACGTTCAATGGTACGCGTCACGGGGTGAATACCACCGTTTTCAATACGACGGCCCGGCAAGCTTACATCAATGGTTTCTGCGGCAAGCTTCGCTTCCAACTCGGCGCGCTCAAGCGCATTTTTACGCTCAGCAATCGCTTGTTGTACGGTTTGCTTCGCTTGGTTAATCTTTTGACCCGCTTCGCGGCGCTCTTCCGGTGGCAGTTTGCCCAACGCCTGTAATTGTGCGGTTAGCTCGCCTTTCTTTCCTAGGAATTTAACCCGGACTTCATCCAATGCAGCCACAGAGGCGGCATCGGCCACCGCACTGGTTGCATTCGCAAGAATTTCTTCTAATTGTTGCATTGTTTCCTCGTCGACCCGTTGGGCAGTCCAAATCAGGTAGGTGCGTGACAATACCTGCTGACATCATGGTTTCACCCATTGTCTAAGCAAACTGACAGAGTCGCCTCAATAATACGCCTCAATGCCAATTGACTGAGAGAACAGGTAATAAATTGACCTTACATACTAATTAATGCCACGACTAATGCCAAACGCTAAACAGCATTTACGCTATTTTTCCTTGCCATCCGGTCACAAGGGGCGTCATTTTGGTGGTAGATTGGTCATTCAGCGCTTCAATCCAGTAAAAATCGAGCATATGGGCGTTGATCGAATAACTCGCTAAGCATTGTTTGGTATTCTAGCGCCTATATTGCCAAACAAGCTTGTGTGGCCACTCTCTACTTGGCCTCCGACCGCGTTTCCCTAATAACTTGTTTCCCGAACACTTGGAGCCAGTATGCAAGACACCAGTCGTCCCTTACGTGTGTTTGTTTCGACGTCGACCCACCCTTGGTTCAACCTCGCCGTGGAGGACACCATATTTCGAACCATGTCCTCGCAGCAGAACGTCCTGTTCCTCTGGCGTAATGACAATACAGTGGTCATTGGACGCGGACAGAACCCATGGCGCGAGTGTAATACGCGCAAAATGGAACAAGATGCCGTGGTGTTGGCGAGGAGACAAAGCGGCGGTGGCGCGGTGTTTCACGATTTGGGCAACACCAATTTTACCTTTATGGCGGGTAAACCAGGTTATGATAAGTCAGTATCAACGCAAATTGTACTCGATGCCCTGAAAACGCTCGGGATCAGTGCGTCAGCCAGTGGCCGAAATGACCTCACCATGGATACACCCGACGGCCCAAGAAAAGTATCGGGCTCAGCCTACAAAGAGGCCAAAGATCGTGGCTTTCACCATGGTACGCTCTTGATTAATGCCAACTTGTCGCGACTGAGTGACTACCTCAACCCTGATCCTAAAAAGCTACAAGCCAAGGGGATTTCATCTGTACGTGCCCGCGTGGCCAATATCGCTGACTTTGTCCCAGACGTTGATCACCAACGCGTGTGTGACGCGATTAAAACCGCCTTTTTCCACCATTATGGCCATACCACTGAGATTGAGTATATTTCTCCCGACGCCAAGCCCGATGTCGAGGGGTTTGACGCGATTTATGAAAAACAGTGCAGTTGGGCGTGGAATTTCGGTAACAGCCCGCAGTTCATGCATACCTTTGATGAGCGTTTTGAATGGGGAGGCGTTGAGCTGCACTTGGATGTGAAACATGGAGAAATCATCGATTGCCAGTTATTCACTGATAGTTTAACGCCAGGCCCGCTAGAAACCCTAGCCAATCAATTGATCGGACAAGCCTACCACCCGGAAAAACTTTACCACTTTGTGATGAGCTGGGCCGACGCAGACCAAAGTCATCAAGTGATGTACGAAGATATTGCCCTGTGGTTACGTCAAGCCATCGCCTGATCGCTGAACACGGCTAGAGTGACCTTTATCACATAATCCCCTCTCCTTTGATCCCACGCAAAGACGCAAACGCCTGTCACGTCACTATAGGTGACAGGCACCTTCCGGTCATATGTCCCACATGTAATAGACAGACTGTTATTATCCACGCTATTTTGGCTTGAATAATAGTTTTTAATTTTGGTAAAAAACCATTACGCTAGTTTTACATATTTTGTTACAAAATACAGGAGGCCATTTTACCAAGGCGTTAACGCCAACACCCTGCACCCGGCTAGCCCCATGCAGACCCAACAATCATTCAACGAATAATTAGATAGTTATGGAAAACCAAAAAACAATACTTGGTCACCCTCGGGGACTGTTCTTACTTTTTGGCACTGAGCTTTGGGAGCGCTTTTCCTACTACGCCATGCGTGCCATCCTCGTCCTTTATTTAACCGATCAAACCATCAACGGTGGTTTAGGCTGGTCAACCAAAGACGCACTCGAACTTTATGGCTACTACACTGGCCTCGTCTATATCACGCCGCTGATTGGTGGGTGGATTGCCGATAACTTCATTGGCCAACGTCGCGCTGTCGTCGTTGGTGGTGCACTGATGGCGATTGGACAATTCACCTTAGCTTTTCCTGCTCAACAATACGGTTTGGACATTGTTCATACGTTATACGCCGGTCTCGCGTTGCTCATCACAGGTTGTGGCCTGCTAAAACCCAACATTTCGACGATGGTTGGTGACCTTTATGATGAAGGCGATCATCGTCGTGATGGTGCGTTTACCATCTTTTATATGGGCATCAACATTGGCTCATTGTTAGCAGGCTTCGTCTCTGGCTCTGTGACCAGCGCTTACGGCTGGCAATATGGCTTTTTCGCCGCCGGTGTAGGTATGGTGATCAGCCTGCTGATCCAGCTAACCATGGCCAACTCTTGGTTAGGTGAAATAGGTCGAGTCCCAGCCGCACAGCAAGCGCGAGACGCCAATCACTCCAAGACCAACGCACCATTGACGAAGCAAGAAATCGATCGCCTTAAAGTCATCTTATTAATGGGTTTGTTTGTCATTATTTTCTGGGCTGGCTTTGAACAAGCCGGTGGCTTGATGAATATTTACACCCAAGAGTATACGGACCGTATGGTTGGTGGGTTTGAGATACCGGCGGCTTGGTTCCAATCACTTAATCCTTTCTTCATCATTGTCTGTGCACCCATCGCAGCCTCACTGTGGGTACGCCTAGGCCCTAAAGAGCCCAGTTCGCCCGTGAAGTTCGCCATGGCGCTATTTATGTTGGCACTAGGGTTTGTGTGCATGATTGGCGCGGTGTTAGAGCAAGGTGGCGATACCACAGTGAAAACGTCGATGTTTTGGCTGGTGGGCGCGTTCTTCTTCCACACGTTAGGCGAACTTTGTCTCTCGCCGATCGGTTTATCCTTGGTCACTAAGCTCGCGCCGCTACGCTTGGCCTCATTGATGATGGGTGCATGGTTTGGCTTTAACGCGATTGCCAACTATGTGGCGGGTATCATAGGTTCGCATGTGGGTGATTATGGCGCTATGGCCATCTTCGGCGGTATCGCGGCAACCGCTGCGATTTCCGGTGTGATCTTACTCGCGCTATCCGGCACGCTGATTCGTTGGATGCATGGCGCTGAGTCCGGCGCCACACCAAGTGAAGAAATCGAACAACAACAAGTGCAAGTGGCTTAACACGCCCACTTCACCACTGAAAAAGAGGCCGTTTGGCCTCTTTTTTAGTTGCGCTGATTATTGCTAGGTCTTACTTAAATCCAGCTTTCCGCTGAATACGGTTACTGCTTGGCCTTGTAGCAACACATGGTCTTCGCTAAGCGTCACCTTGATATACCCACCGCGTGCGGATGCTTGATAACCGATAAGCTGCTTTTTACTCAACGCTTGTGACCAATACACTGCCAACGCGCAATGCGCCGAACCCGTCACAGGATCTTCATTCACCCCCACCCAAGGGGCGAAGTAGCGAGAGACAATATCGACCGTATTATCAGAGCTTGCCGCAGTCACCACCACGCCACGTCCAGGGTGCGTATTTAACGCGGCAAAATCAGGAGACAGCGCTTTTACATCGTCTTCAGAATCAACCACCAATAGCTCTTTTTCGCCAAAAGAATAACTCGTGCGGATATCAGAGCCACGTAAACCTAAACCTTCTAGCCGCGATGGATTTGGCGTTATTTCTGTCAGCTCAGGAACAGGAAAGGCCATGGCTATACCCTCGCGTTGAATCGTCACATCAAGAGGCCCAGACTGCGTATAAAACGTGACATTGTCACCTATTTTGACGTCACCACGCTCAGCTAAAATATGAGCTGTAGCGAGTGTGCCATGACCGCAGAGTGCGACTTCAACTTTCGGTGTAAACCAGCGTAAGGACATGGTATCTAAGGCAAGAAATGCGGTTTCAGAGACCGCCATTTCCTCGGCAATGGCCAACATGGTTGCTTCATCCAACATGGACGCCGAGATACACACCCCTGCCGGATTTCCCTGAAACAATGACGCGCTAAAGGCATCAACTTGATAGATATCGACAATCATCATTTAACTCCAAGACGACGACGCAGCGAATGATACATTTCCATAATAAAAGTCGTAAAGCCAACGGTAGGATCGTGCTGAATGTAATCTTCAATCGCATTGAGATTAATGTGGCGAAATTTTTCAATCGCGGTCTCCGCACAATCAGCAACAATCACATCCCCTTCAATGATCATTCCCTGCTCTAACAATGTGTCTTTTTCAACAAGGTAACTGGGGGCTTCCTTGACCAAGTAAGTAAACTGGTCACAGTGGTTAGGCTGACAAAAGAAGACGTATTGGTTCATCGTTATGCCCCTAATGGTATTTTCAGACACTATATCATGATACGAGTAATGGGTAGGCATTAGCAGTGCACACTTTTGTATGCTCAGAGTTAAATTACTTAGGCAGGGATAAATAATAAAAAAGGAGAGCCGAAGCTCTCCCTTCTCAGCAATTCTTTACTGTAAAAATTACAGTGAAGCTTTCGCTTTTTCTACCAGCACAGAGAATGCTGCTTTGTCATATACCGCGATATCGGCAAGGATCTTACGATCGATTTCGATAGATGCCTTTTTAAGACCGTTAATCAGACGGCTGTATGACATACCGTTTTGGCGAGCCGCAGCGTTGATACGTGCGATCCACAGTTGACGGAATTGGCGTTTCTTGTTGCGACGGTCACGGTAAGCATATTGACCAGCTTTCGTTACCGCCTGAAAAGCTACGCGGTATACGCGTGAACGCGCACCATAGTAACCTTTCGCTTGCTTCATTACACTCTTGTGACGTGCACGAGCTTGTACACCACGTTTTACGCGAGCCATTGTCTCTCTCCTAAACTAAATAATAAAACTAAAAACTTATGCGTATGGCAGCATGCGAGCTACTTGCGCGTTTTCGCACGCAGGAAGAACCGCATTTGGACGAAGCTGACGCTTGTTCTTAGTAGTACGTTTAGTCAGGATATGACGCTTGGTTGCACGCTTGTACTTGAAGCCACCAGCTGTTTTTTTGAAACGCTTAGCAGCACCTTTGTTGGATTTCATCTTAGACATGATGAATAACTCCGCATTGTATTAATAACATAGCAATTTGGCGAACAAAGCGGCTGCACCCAACGGGCGCAGCCGCATGTTACTTGGAAGCCAGAATTACTTCTTCTTTGGGGCCAGAACCATGATCATCTGACGGCCTTCGATGCGTGAAGGGAAGCTTTCTACTGAAGCAATTTCAGCAGTGTCTTCTTTCAAGCGGTTCAGCACGTCAACACCGATGCTTTGGTGCGCCATTTCGCGACCGCGGAATCGGATAGTGACCTTGACCTTATTGCCCTCTTCAATGAAGCGAACCAGGTTGCGTAGTTTTACCTGGTAGTCGCCTACATCTGTGCCAGGACGGAATTTGACTTCCTTAACCTGAATAGTCTTTTGTTTTTTCTTCTGCTCTTTCGCAGCTTTACTCTTCTCGTAAAGGAATTTGCCGTAATCCATGATACGACAAACCGGCGGCTCAGCGTTCGGACTGATCTCTACCAAGTCAAGAGTCGCCTCTTCTGCTTTGGCGAGTGCTTCATCAAATGGGACAATACCCACTTGTTCACCGTCGGCGTCAGTCAGACGTACTTCCTTAACACCACGAATTTCGTTGTTTAGACGATGAGCGTTTTTCTTTGCCGGGGCTTTTCTTGCGCCTTTAATACCTTATTCCTCCACAATATTGAGTGTTCGATCTTGCACTTCTTGCTGCAACTGCGCTAAGAAGTCATCAATCTTCATTTTACCCAAATCTTTACCTTTACGGGTCCGTATTGCGACTTCGCCAGCTTCCATTTCCTGGTCACCACAAACCAACATATACGGAACACGCTTCAAAGTGTGTTCGCGGATTTTAAAGCCAATCTTCTCGTTTCTCAAGTCCGCAGAGGCTCTAAATCCAGCTTTTTGCAGTTTTTTCGCAATCTCTTGCGCGTAATCTGCTTGTTTATCCGTGATATTCATCACAACGGCTTGTTGTGGTGATAACCACGCGGGGAAGTGTCCCGCGTATTCTTCGATAAGAATACCGATGAAACGTTCTAGTGAGCCCAAGATAGCACGGTGGATCATGACCGGTGTGTGCCGCTCATTATCTTCCCCTACATAGGTCGCGCTTAGGCGCTCGGGCAACGCAAAGTCAAGCTGCACTGTACCACATTGCCATGCACGATCGAGACAATCATGCAAGGTAAATTCAATCTTAGGTCCGTAGAATGCGCCCTCACCTTCTTGAATTTCAAACGGAATGTCCATTGCCGTTAACGCTTCATTTAAGGCTTGCTCGGCTTTGTCCCACATTTCATCGGAGCCAACACGTGTTTCAGGGCGTGTCGACAGCTTGACTTCAATGTTGTTAAAGCCAAAGGTCTGATAGGTCTCATAGACCATCTCGATACACGCACTGACTTCTTGCTGCACCTGTTCTGGGGTACAGAAAATGTGCGCGTCATCTTGGGTAAAGCCACGAACACGCATCAGACCATGCAATGCGCCTGATGGTTCGTTACGGTGACAACTGCCGAACTCAGCCATACGTAACGGCAGGTCACGATACGACTTAAGGCCTTGGTTAAAGATCTGGACATGACCGGGGCAGTTCATTGGCTTGAGTGCGTATTCACGGTTCTCTGAGTTAGTGGTGAACATGTAGTCCGCATACTTATCCCAGTGGCCCGAGCGCTCCCAAAGCACGCGGTCCATGATAAGCGGCCCTTTGACCTCCTGATAATCATACTCAGTCAGCTTGTCGCGGATAAACTGCTCAAGTTCACGGAAAATCGTCCAGCCGTTGTGATGCCAGAAGACCATACCCGGCGCTTCTTGCTGCATATGATACAGGTCAAGTTGCTTACCCAGTTTGCGATGGTCACGTTTGGCAGCCTCTTCCAAGCGCACCAGGTGTGCTTTAAGTTGTTTTTTATCCGCAAATGCTGTGCCGTAGATACGCTGTAGCATTTTGTTGTCGCTATTCCCACGCCAGTAGGCGCCAGCCACATTCAGGACTTTGAAGTTCTGACAAAAGCTCATGTTTGGCACGTGTGGGCCACGACACATATCAATGTATTCTTCGTGGTGGTACAAGCCCGGACGGTCGTCACGTGATACATTCTCATCCAAGATTTCTATCTTGTATGACTCACCACGCGCTTCAAACGTGTCGCGCGCCTCTTGCCAGCTCACGTTTTTCTTCACGACTTGATATTTAGTTTTCGCCAACTCTTTCATACGCTTTTCAATGGCGTCCAGGTCATCCTGAGTGAGCGAGCGATCCATGTCTATGTCGTAATAGAAACCGTTGTCGATGGTTGGGCCAATCGCCATCTTAGTGTCAGGGAAAAGCTGCTTAATCGCATGACCTAAAAGATGCGCACATGAGTGGCGAATGATTTCTAACCCGTCTTCGTCTTTCGCAGTGATGATTTCCAGTTGGGCGTCTTGCTCGATAAGATCACACGCGTCAACACGTTCACCATTTACACGGCCGGCAATGCAAGCTTTAGCAAGGCCTGGACCAATATCGTTGGCGACATCGTAAGTAGAAACCGGATGGTCAAAAGCACGCTGACTGCCGTCAGGGAGAGTAATTAGAGGCATTGATAACAATCCTTCTCAGTGGTGCCACACACCAAGTGGCACATGAAGTGTATTTTGGCGATTAGTAAGTAACCGCACAGTGCGAGTAGAATGACGATTATGAAGATCCCGCATTTGTGATGCAAGTCATCCCAACAATAATTTCTGCGCGAGAATCAGCGTGATAAACAATCAAGTTTTCTATCATTCACTTGATTTTACGCGAGACTTCATCAATCCTGATTTGTATACACAATTTTGACAAGGAAACCGTATGGCCAACGCGCCTCGTTATCAACAAATCAAAGCCTACATTGAAGAAAAAATTGAGACACGGGTTTGGCCGGTTGGTACGCGTATCCCCACTGAATACGAGCTGTGTGATCTATTCAACGTTAGCCGGATGACGGTCAATAAGGCGGTTCGTGACTTGGTGACTGATGGGCTACTCGAACGCACGCCGCGGCTAGGCACGTTTGTCACTGAACCCAAAGCGGAATCACCGTTGATGGACATTCGCAATATTGCCGATGAAGTCACTGCACGCGGTCAGCACTATCACAGCGTCATCCATGCATTGAAACGCCTCTCTGCGCCCGTTGATGTGGCAATGCGCTTGGGTGTGATGTTAGGCACCGACGTCTACTACAGCGAAATTGTCCACTACGGTGATGAGATACCGCTCCAGCTCGAGCAGCGCTGGGTGAACCCGGCGCTTGCGCCTGCCTATCTGGAACAAGACTTCAACCAGACCACCCCCAATGAGTACTTGTCTTCAGTATGCCCAGTTAACACCATTGAGCATAGTGTCGAAGCGATTAATCCATCAGCAGCAGTCAAAGAGGCATTGGCGATGAAGTCTGATGAGCCCTGCCTTTTACTCCACCGCCGCACCTGGAGTCAGCAAACGCTGGTCAGCGCCGCATTACTCTACCATCCTGGTTCACGTTATAAGCTAACATCACGTACAGACAGATAGCCTAGCGTCTCGTTAGGCGATGCTTGTTGGATGAATACCTCTCAGCGCTAAATCAAGATTTACAACAATTGCATCAATCCGGACGCTACGATGAACTGATCGCGGATTTTGAAAACGGCGCTTACGACTAACGGTTCGCTTTCCGCGCCATTAATCTCTCTAATCTCGCCAAAACGATCGAGCCGATCACAAAACCTTTACAATCCCTCTTGTGCTCGCGCCCTTATTTGTCTATACATTTGTATAGACATTTATGAAGCAGCAAGGGATTCGCCATGAAGAAGGTATTTACCGACGCAAATGTGGTCAGTATGGCGAGCGATATTCGTGACAGTACTGGCTACCAGTGCCAACCCAATACAGCGATCGCCGTCGAGAACGGCAAAATTGTTGCGGTAGGACAGCAAGCCAAGCAGCTCGATTGGCCTACGCAGTCGTTAAAAGGGTGTCTCGTCACCCCGGGACTGATCGACAGTCATACCCACCTCGTGTTTGCAGGTAACCGCGCCGATGAATTCGAGCAGCGCCTCAACGGTGTGCCCTATCAAACCATTGCAAAACAAGGTGGGGGGATTTTATCGACCGTGAATGCCACCCGTGCGGCCAGCGAAGAGACATTACTGGCGCTTGCTCTCCCTCGGGCAGAGGCGTTAATGCGTGACGGTGTCACAACAATCGAAATCAAATCAGGCTATGGGCTTACCCTCGAAGACGAGCTCAAAATGTTGCGTGTAGCAAGAGCCATTGAACAGCACTTGCCTATCAATATCTCAACGACTTTGTTAGCGGCGCATGCATTACCGCCTGAGTATCAACACGATGCCGACCATTATATTGATTATGTTTGTCACTCGGTGATCCCCGCCGCGGCAGAACAGCAACTGGCTGACGCCGTAGACGTCTTTTGTGAAAAAATAGCCTTTAGCGTCGACCAAGCAGAAAAGGTGTATGCCGCGGCCAATGCCTATGGCTTAAACATTAAAGCCCACACCGAGCAGCTCAGTGACCTTGGCGGCAGTGTGGCAGCCGCAAAGGCAGGCGCCTTGTCCGTTGATCATATTGAATACTTGTCAGAAGCTGATGCTCAGCTTTTGGCCGCGTTCAGCACGGTTGCGACCTTGCTTCCTGGCGCGTTTTACTTTTTGAGAGAAACCCAGAAACCACCTATTCAAGCACTTCGTGATCATCATGTGCCAATGGCGATCGCCACCGATTTTAATCCGGGCACATCACCGTTTGCGTCTTTAACCCTGATGATGAATATGGCCTCCACCTTTTTTAGCTTGACGCCCAAAGAGAACCTTTACGGCGTAACCCGCCATGCCGCGCAAGCGATGGGGTTGAGCCAAAAAGGCCAAATAGCACCTGGCTTTGACGCGGACTGTGCTGTTTGGCACTGCGACTCACCGGCTGAGCTTAGCTACATGGTGGGCACCGCGCCACTTGCCGGGCGCATCGTTGGCGGAACATGGTACGACAATCAAGGGGTACGAGGATGAAACATCTACCTGCAGACATGAGTGTGTGGCAAGGGCGCGTTGACCCAGAGGACGGCGAGCGCGGACTGCGCTTGCACCAAACGGTTACCTCGTACACGCCGTCGTGTGAACAAGGCGGCGTGGTGATCTACGGCTTTGCTTGTGATGAAGGTGTCGCTCGTAACAAAGGTCGTCAGGGGGCAGCTCTGGCACCGGATACAATCCGGCAGGCATTGGCGAATTTAGCTTGGCACAACGCCCCTGCCCTCTATGATGGCGGCAACATTGTCTGTGATGACACCGACCTCATCCTTGCACAGCAAGGGCTAAGTCAACACATTCACCAAACACTATTACAGCATAATGTTTTGGTGCTGGGGGGCGGGCACGAAACGGCGTGGGCAAGCTTTCAAGGCTTATCCAGTTATGTTTCTCGCCACACGTCACCAACACACGCACCAACAATCGGTATCATTAATTTTGATGCGCACTTTGACTTGCGCACACCACAAGGGATCAGCGAAGCCGGTAGCTCAGGGACACCCTTTGCGCAGATCGCCCAGCTTTGTCAGCAAAAAGGCTGGCCATTTCACTATGCCTGCCTAGGCGTAAGCCGAACCAGCAACACCCAGGCACTCTTTGATAAAGCCGCACAACTTGGATGCTGGGTAGAAGAAGATACCGACATGCAGGTGGCTGCGCTACCGGCACTCAAAGCGAAATTAAGCGAATTCATCCAAGGATGTGATTACTTATACCTCACGCTCGATATGGATGTTTTTCCCGCCAGTGCCGCGCCAGGTGTGAGCGCACCAGCAACAATCGGCGTCCCAGTGCAAGTTATTGAACCACTGATTCAATCCATTTTTAGTGAAGCCGACCGGCAGCGCGTTCGTGTTCCCGTGTGCGACATCACTGAAGTTAATCCTCACTACGATCGCGACCAGCAAACCAGTCGATTAGCGGCTCGCATGGCTTGGACCATGCTACACGCGGCATCGCACCATATTCACCAACAAGGAGAGTAACCATGACGGATCCACGTTTTGATTCACGCACGGTTAAAGCCCCAACCGGGCCAGAGCTAAATACTAAAAGCTGGCTAACCGAAGCCCCCCTTCGCATGCTAATGAATAACCTACATCCAGACGTGGCCGAACACCCTAATGGCTTAGTTGTTTACGGAGGTATTGGTCGGGCCGCCCGTAATTGGCAATGTTTCGATAAAATTGTCGAGGTGCTTAAACGTCTTGATGACGACCAAACCTTGTTGGTGCAATCCGGTAAGCCTGTCGGGGTATTCCCGACCCACAAAGATGCGCCCCGTGTGCTTATTGCCAACTCAAACTTGGTGCCGCATTGGGCAAACTGGGAACATTTCAATGAGCTCGATAAGCAAGGGTTAATGATGTATGGCCAAATGACCGCGGGGAGCTGGATTTATATCGGCTCACAGGGCATTGTTCAAGGCACTTACGAAACCTTTGTTGCCGTCGCTAAGAAGCATTTCGATGGTGAAGCCAAGGGACGTTGGATCTTGACCGGTGGTCTGGGTGGCATGGGTGGCGCACAGCCGCTAGCAGCCACCATGGCTGGCTTTTCAATGATTGCGGTTGAGTGTGATGAAAGCCGCATCGATTATCGCTTGCGCACCGGCTATGTCGATCGTAAAGCCACCTCGCTTGACGAAGCCCTGGAGATGATTGAGCAAGCCAATCAAGCTGGTAAGCCCGTTTCCATTGGGTTACTGGCCAATGCGGCTGATATTTTCCCAGAGCTGGTGAAGCGCAATATCACCCCTGATGTGGTCACCGACCAAACCTCAGCCCACGATCCCCTTAACGGTTACCTACCGCAGGGCTGGACCATGGAACAAGCCGCTGCTCAGCGCAAAGAAAGCGAAGCAGAGGTCGTGAAAGCGGCGAAAGCGTCAATGGCCGTACAAGTAAAAGCGATGCTTGATTTGCAAACGCGCGGCGCGGCGACCTTGGATTACGGCAATAACATTCGCCAAATGGCACTCGAAATGGGGGTTAACAATGCCTTTGATTTCCCAGGATTTGTCCCTGCCTACATTCGTCCGTTATTCTGCCAAGGAATTGGTCCGTTCCGCTGGGCGGCCCTGTCGGGCGATCCGGAAGATATCTATAAAACCGACCAAAAAGTCAAAGAGCTGATCCCGGACGACCCACACCTGCACAACTGGCTTGATATGGCCAAAGAGCGCATTCAATTCCAAGGCTTACCGGCACGTATTTGTTGGGTGGGTGTCAAAGACCGTGCCCGCTTGGCCCTTGCCTTTAACGAAATGGTGAAAAATGGCGAACTCAAAGCGCCCGTTGTGATTGGCCGTGACCACTTAGACTCAGGCTCAGTGGCGAGCCCGAACCGTGAAACCGAAGGCATGCTTGATGGCTCAGATGCGGTGTCAGATTGGCCATTGCTCAACGCGATGCTAAACACAGCATCAGGGGCCACCTGGGTATCTTTGCACCACGGTGGCGGTGTTGGTATGGGCTTTTCACAACACTCTGGCGTTGTCATAGTGTGTGACGGTACCGACGATGCACACCAACGTGTGGCACGCGTGCTGCGTAACGATCCCGCGACCGGCGTCATGCGCCACGCCGATGCCGGCTATGACATTGCCATTGATTGTGCCAAAGAAGAACAACTCGATCTGCCGCTGTTGGACTTACCTAACCAACCGCTGCGCTAAGGAGAGCAAGATGTACACATTAACGCTACAACCTGGTGAGCTCACCCTGGATCAACTGCGACAAGTTAGCCGAGAGCCCGTTCAACTGGCGTTTGCTGACGGCATTGAAGCCACCATGAAAACCAGCACCGACACCGTCACCGATATCCTTGAACAAGGACGGGTGGTGTATGGAATCAATACTGGCTTTGGCTTATTAGCCAATACCCGCATTGAGCTTGACGATCTCGAAACGCTCCAGCGCTCGATTGTACTGTCTCACGCGGCGGGCATTGGTGAATTTATGGACGATGCCACCGTGCGCTTGATGATGGTGCTCAAAATTGCGAGCTTGGCGCGCGGCTATTCAGGGATCCGCTTTGAGGTTGTCAAAGCGCTGGCAGAGTTGGTCAACCGCGAGGTGTATCCCTGTATTCCCAAAAAAGGCTCCGTGGGCGCTTCAGGCGACCTTGCCCCACTGGCGCATATGAGCACGGTATTACTGGGGGAAGGCCAAGCGCGTTATAAAGGCGAAGTGATCTCCGGTGAAGCCGCGTTAAAAATCGCTGGGCTGTCTCCTATCACGCTGGGGCCAAAAGAAGGGCTGGCGCTACTTAATGGTACGCAGGCGTCTACGGCCTTTGCCCTCGAAGGTCTGTTCGAGGCCGAAGATCTGTACGCCGCCGCCACGGTTTGTGGTGCATTATCAGTGGAAGCAGCCCTCGGCAGCCGACGCCCCTTCGATCCACGCATTCACGCCGTACGCGGCCACCAAACCCAAATGGATGCCGCTGCCGCCTATCGCCATCTGTTGAATGAATCCAGTGAAATTGGCGATAGCCACCAAAACTGTGAAAAAGTGCAAGACCCTTACTCGCTGCGCTGCCAACCACAGGTGATGGGCGCTTGCTTGCAGCAAATTCGCCAAGCCGCCGACGTGCTCATTACGGAAGCTAATGCGGTATCCGATAACCCACTGGTGTTTCCAGACGATGGCGACATCATATCTGGGGGGAATTTCCACGCCGAGCCCGTTGCCATGGCCGCGGATAACCTGGCATTGGCGATTGCAGAAATTGGCAGCTTATCGGAACGCCGCATGGCACTGCTCATCGATAGCAACCTCAGCAAACTCCCGGCGTTTTTGGTTAACAACGGTGGCGTTAACTCTGGGTTTATGATCGCACAGGTCACTGCTGCCGCGTTGGCAAGTGAAAACAAAACCCTGGCTCACCCAGCGTCAATTGACAGCCTACCCACCTCAGCAAACCAAGAGGATCATGTCTCCATGGCGACCTTTGCCGCTCGTCGCTTGCATGATATGAGCAGCAATACACGCGGCATCTTAGCCGTCGAACTGCTATCGGCCAGTCAAGGCATTGACTTTCGCGCGCCCGATAAAACCTCGGAACGACTGGAGCAAGCCAAAGCAGAATTGCGTGGCGTGGTGCCGTTTTATGATAAAGACCGCTACTTTGCCCCTGATATTGAAAAGGCCAACGCACTGCTCAAAACCGGGACCTATAACCGCTTAATGCCAAACGGTATCTTGCCAAGTTTGACATCTGTCTCCTAACATCGGTAACGCGTTCCAAACTTGACAGTTAAACGGCTCTTTATGAGCCGTTTTTTATCTAAACTGTCGTCATATCCACAGATATTGGGCGACATAATAGGCTAATATATAACCAGTTGCTGTTACTTCCCTCTTTACCTCGATGTAACGGAGTCGCTTATGTGGCATGCCCTGTCTGTACACCTATCCGAACAACTCGGGATTGATTTCGAGATCACCGAAAAACACGCTATCAGTGGTGGCGATATCCATGAAGCCTATTGCATTAGCGATGGCGGTGATCAGCGCTTTTTCGTCAAGGTAAACGAGCGTGCACTACTCCCCGCCTTTGAAGCCGAGGCGGAAGGGTTGCGTCAACTCGCGATGAGTGGCCATATTCATGTTCCTCGGGTGTATTTTATTGGCCCCGTGAAAGACAGTGCTGTCTTGGTGCTCAACTACCTGCCCATCAAACCGATAGATGACATGCAGGCTTATTTGTTGGGGCAACACTTAGCGCGTCATCATCGCTGGGGAGAGCAAGCAGAGTACGGCTTCGATGACGATAATTTCATCGGCACCACGGAGCAGAGAAACTGTTGGCACCGCAAATGGTGTCGTTTTTTTGCCGAACAACGCATTGGTTGGCAATTGCAATTGGCGGCTGAGCGCTCGCTGCATTTTGGCGACATCGATACCATTATCGAGAATGTTAAAGCCCAACTTGTCGGCCACACGCCCAAACCTTCGTTACTGCACGGGGATCTTTGGTCTGGCAATATGGGCCTGTCGGTCAATGGTCCGGTGGTGTTTGACCCTGCCTGTTATTGGGGCGACCGTGAGGCAGATATTGCGATGACAGAGCTCTTTGGCGGTTTTCCATCAAGCTTTTACAACGGCTATCAAGCCGAGTGGCCGTTAGATGAGGGTTATCAAAATCGAAAAGATATTTACAACCTTTATCACGTGCTCAACCATGTCAACTTATTCGGCGGGCCATACCTCACACAAGCAGAACAATTGCTGACAAAACTCACACTCACGGTGTAGGATGCGGTGCACACAAACTGAGAATGAGGTTGGCGATGTTAGCTGCCGCAATATTTGATATGGACGGCCTGTTGGTTGACTCAGAGCCGTTTTGGCAACGTGCACAAATTGACGTATTAAGCGAGCTCGGTGTTTCCATCAGTTTACAAGATACGCGTGACACCACAGGCGTTCGAATTGACGAGATAGTCAAATACTACGCACGCACTCAGCCCTGGCAAGGTCCCTCCAATGCGGATGTGCAGGCGCGAATCGTCGACCGTGTGGTTGAGTTAGTGAAAGACGAAAAGCCGATGATGCCAGGCGTGAAAGACGCGCTAGCAATTTGCCATCAAGCAGGACTAAGAGTGGGCTTAGCATCGTCATCGCCGCTCACGCTTATCCATCCTACTTTGGATGCATTAGGACTCAGTGATCAATTTGCCATCGTGGAGTCAGCCGGTGCACTTAAACACGGCAAACCTCACCCGGAGGTCTATCTTAACGCCGCCAATGCCTTGGGTGTGGAGCCCGATCACTGTGTAGCTTTTGAAGATTCATTTACTGGCCTACTTGCTGCCAAAGCGGCCTCGATGAAAACCATCGTCGTGCCTGCAGCCCATGAGTGGGAAGATCCTCGCTTTGTGATAGCCGACCAAAAGCTTGCGAGCCTTCGTGCATTTAGCGCAGATAATCTCGAATCGCTCTAGCCGTCGACATCATGATAGCAATATAAATGGCATTCACCGGCATCAAGGTGATATGCCATTTGTCGCGACGCATAGCCCAGTTTATCGATCATATTATCCCCTACGTTTATCCCCTTAGCATCCTCATCTATACTGATTTTGAGTACAGAGAATCAAAAAGAGGTGTGTAACCATGGATGATATTACTGATCGGATCGTAAATTGCCCGCACTGTGGTCATCGCTTTGATATCACATTGGATTTAAGTGGTGGCAACCAGGAGTTTTATGAAGACTGCCCAAACTGTTGCAATGCCATTCATTACGATATGCAGATTGATGAATCTCATCGAACCATTCATTTGTTTATTGATGCGGATGATGAGCAAATTTTCTAACCGTTAAGCGCGATGCCGCCGCAACGCGCCTGTCCTAAAGACTTTGCATCGCCGTGGGTGCGAAATTGATAGTGCTTTCGCTTTCCTTTCTCTTCCCCTAGCACGTATAATTGCGCGCGATTCCATTCCCCTTCCGTTCAATCACAAATTATTGAGGCCGACGTGCAGCAATACCATGATGAAGCAAGAGCCATTATTCGGCTCAGTGTGCCTGTTTTTATTGCCCAAATAGCTCAAACCTCAATGGGGTTTGTCGATACCGTAATGGCAGGTGGCTACAGTGCCACAGATATGGCTGCCGTGGCGGTTGCCTCAAGCATATGGATGCCCGCCATTTTATTTGGCATCGGCTTGTTAATGGCGATGGTCCCGGTGATTGCCCAGCTCAACGGGGCTGGCAAAGAAAATCAGATCCCCTTTCAATTTCAACAAGGAGTATACATGGCACTGCTATTAAGCGTGCCGATTGGGCTCATCTTGTATAAAGCCGGCTTTATTATTGACTTGATGGATGTCGAAGCGGCGCTCACACTTAAAACCATTGGTTACTTGCATGCGGTGATTTGGGCAGTGCCAGCCTTCTTGCTTTTTCAGGCGATTCGCAACCTGTGCGAGGGGATGTCGTTGACCGTCCCAGCGATGGTGATTGGCTTTATCGGCCTAGCGGCCAATGTGCCGCTTAACTGGATGTTTGTCTACGGTAAGCTAGGGGCGCCGGAACTTGGCGGCGTCGGATGTGGCGTTGCCACCGCGCTAGTGTACTGGCTGATGGCAGCGCTGATGGCCGCGTATGTGATGATCAGCAAAAAGCTCAGTGGTCTACACCTATTCGCCACCCTTTACACGCCGATTATCAAAGAGCAAATCCGCTTATTTAAACTCGGCTTCCCCGTGGCGGCCTCGCTGTTCTTCGAGGTAACGCTGTTTGCGGCCATTGCTATTTTAATCGCCCCACTTGGGCCAATCACCGTGGCCGCGCACCAAGTGGCGATCAACTTCTCCACCATGATCTTTATGTTGCCGATGAGCCTTGGCGTAGCGGTCAGCATTCGTGTCGGCCACCTATTGGGCAAACGCACCACCGAAGGGGCGGCTAATTCCGCCAAAATCGGTATTTGGCTGGGTGTCAGCACCGCCGTGGTAACCGCCTTACTCACCGTGTGGCTACGCGACCCAATTATCGCCCTGTATTCTGATAATCCCGATGTCGCCACGCTGGCATCATCATTGATGTTATTAGCAGCTGTCTATCAGATCACCGATGCGATTCAAGTGGTTGCTGCCGGTGCTCTGCGTGGCTACAAAGACATGCGCGCCATTTTCCAACGCACCCTGATCGCCTACTGGGGGCTGGGCTTGCCGCTCGGCTATGTGCTTGGCATGACAGACTGGCTGGTACCGGCCATGGGCGCGCACGGTTTTTGGGTTGGCATTATTATCGGTCTATCCAGTGCCGCGGTATTGTTGGGCCTACGCTTGCGCTGGATGCGCCAGCAATCTCCTGAGTTCCAACTGGCTATGGCAGAGCGGTAAGTGTCTTACATAGCCCCAGCAATACGGATAAACTAATATTACGCAGAGCGATCGCGGGTCAGATCGCTCGCGTAACATCAGGAAGTGAGTCTAGAAAGCCAAAGGATAAAAACGACATCATGCGCCGAATACAAACTGCAATACTCGTGATATCGTTAGCAGCACTAACAGGTTGCCAATCAGATGATCCGGCCAAGGATATGATGGCCGACTACTACCAGCGACTTGGCAATGTATTGGATGCACCCACCCCCGATTTCACTTCCCCCGAATTGCCAGCATTGCCACGTAAACGCGATTTGGTTCAGCCGCTTGATGAACTGCGAATGGGGGTACTCGATGCCTATGAGCTTCGCCAGTGTGGCTTATTCAACCTTATTGCAGAACGTAACTCATCCTTGGGTAAAGTCGCGGATCGCTTTCGCCAACTTGACTACGAGCTCAAATTCATCGATACCGCGGCGCAGTGTCTGCCGCAAGTGAAGGATCCGAGCATTCAAGCTGAGCTGAAAAAGGCACTAACACTTAAACGCCAGCAACGGGAGAAAGTGATCTGGAATACGTTGATTGATAGTGACGCCTGGCGCAAACAACTCAGCTTACCCGCCTTTACACTTCCCATCGAACTGCCGGCACACAGTAATGCGGTTAACACTATTGAGCAGTTTAGCCAATTGATACCCTCAACCCAAGCGCCCACAGAGCCTGTTACGACTTGGCAAGAAAGTATCGAGAAACAACCCATCTTAGGCGATTTGTTTGTGAGCTTGAGCTATCACACCGCGTGGCTTAACCAAACCAGTGAACTGATCGCTAATCATCAACAGACAGTGCGTTGCGGCGGTAATTTCGATACCACACGTTTAAAACGCCTACAGACCGTGTTTTATAAGTTTTATGTGGGTGATGTGCAGCCATACCTTGCTCGGGTAGACGGACTTTATCGTGATCTCGCCCCCGCGCTTTCGCGCCTCGGGAGCTTAAACACCCCTGATACATTTAACGATTACAAAAAAGCCTACTGGGAGGGAGAAGCGTATCAGGCGTATAAAGCGGCGATTAAGCATCATGCTGATGTCTGGCAGCAATTGTTCCAGCGCTGTGAGGTTAAGCTTGGGCAATAAAGCACCAAAAATCAGTAAGTCAGTGCAATCGCTTAGCGATATAAGCAAGATGAATACTGAAAATACCGCCATATTGACGATCAAATCGCCAAACAGTCGTTTCTGCGCAAAAATATGCGCTTAAGCGCTTGCGTGACAAAGATGAACTCGCTACTATTCACCCCGCTTTCAAGCACTGTGCGTCCGTAGCTCAGCTGGTTAGAGTATCGCCTTGACATGGCGGGGGTCGGTGGTTCGAGTCCACTCGGACGCACCATTTTGCTTGAAACACTAAATTATGCGTCTGTAACTCAGTTGGTTAGAGTGTCACCTTGACATGGTGGAAGTCGGTGGTTCGAGTCCACTCAGACGCACCACATTTTGAAATTTGCGTCCGTAGCTCAGTTGGTTAGAGTACCGCCTTGACATGGCGGGGGTCGGCAGTTCGAGTCTGCCCGGACGCACCATTTCCAGAGAGCCTGCTTAAAAGCAGGCTTTTTTGTTTTGCGCAAAGACCGCTATCTGTTCTTTAAAGCAAGATAGGCTCACGCCACGTCAGTAAACGATGCCATCAGTATCATGAAATAAAACGAGGCAGGCACAAACACCCACCCCATTTGTTCATGCTTGTTCGTTTTAGGCTACGGCGCTATCGGCCGCAAACACAAACTTTTCAATCGCTTTGGCCACACCGTGCTCATCATTGCTCTCGGTAATGTAATCTGCGGTTTGCTTGGTTGCTTCCATCGCATTCGCCATCGCAATGCCAAGGCCTGCGTATTCCAACATTGCGTGATCGTTTTCAGCATCGCCCATGCAAATCACTTCATCAGGTTGAATGCCTAGATGCGCTGAAATGGCAGCTACCCCCGCCCCTTTATTACTAGCAGGGTTTAAAAACTCGAGGAAGAAAGGCGCACTTTGCACGACCGTAAATTCCTCGCGTAGCGCGGATGGTAACGCACTGATCACTTCGTTTAATTTGCTTGGCTCTGCCACCATCAACACTTTGATAATCGGATGATCATCGCTTAGGGTCTCGAAATCCATCACGGTAATATCCAGCCCGTTGATCTTGCCCTCAATCTCGGTATACGGATTCTGTGCTGGTGTAATCAAACCGTGCTCAGTACTAAATGCATGCACATAAGCACCCAGTGCCTCGGCATGCTGAGCCAGCGCTTTGGCGGCTTTGCCGTCAAGCCCTTTTTGCAAGATAACTTCATCAGTACCTAGGTTTTTTACCATTGAACCGTTGTAATACAGCACAAAGTCTTTATCCGACCCGATTCCCAGTTCGTCTAGCTTAGGCTGCATGCCCTCAAGCGGCCGACCAGACGCCAATACCACAGTCGCGCCTTTCTCACGCGCGCGGGCAATGGCTTGCTTATTCTCAGCAGATATTGCTTTCTCGCTGTTTAACAAGGTGCCGTCCATATCTAGGGCGATTAATTTGTACATCGTTTACTCACTTCAACATCAAAATAAAATCAGAAACTGTCCCAGAACTGCAAACTAAACGCCGTGCCTACAACAACATATCGTCTTCAATCGCGATAAAGCGATCGACGCTGTTCACCAAAGAATTAGCCGTTAAGGATGGCACGCCAAGCACCACCGCTTCGGTGTGATAGCGCGCGCGGATTTTGTTCATCAACAAATCAAAATCTCCGTCTCCTGATAACAGCACCACGTTATCAACCTCGGGCGCGGATTCCATCACATCAATGGCAATCCCCACATCCCAATCCCCTTTGGTGCTGCCATCAGCGCGTTGAATATAGGGTTTGAGCTTGACGGTAAAGCCAATGTGACGCAGGGCATCTTGAAATTTGATTTGCTGATCGTCATCGCGGCGAATGGCATAGGCATACGCAGTTACCACCTCACCCATATCATTGAGGGTTTGCCACAACTGGCGATAGTTAAACTGACGCCCGTAGGCTTGCCGTGTGGTGTAGTAGATATTTTGAACGTCGACAAAAACCGCGATTTTTTTCAAGTCAGGCTCACAGTCGGTGGGAGAATTGAAGCCAGAGAGGATACCACATCACACGACCGTGAAGATAATCACAAGCGTGGCCGCATCTAGCAAAAATAAAAAAGCCGCTGACAACAGCGGCTCTCACGAGAAATATAAACGATTACTGACACTTAGCTATTTGCTCTGCCTTTGTGAGCATGTCTTGCTGCTCTTTAATCGTTTCTCTCACTATTTTATCGAAAAACTTTCGCTTTTCTCTCGACGACGAGTGACGCACGAAGTCTGAGAAAGCGGTAGATTTTACCTTATTACGCTTATTCTGCATGGCTCCCTCCTTTCGTGATACCGACGATACGTTCAAGCGACTTTCGATTGTACTTTTTGCGCAATAGTGCGTCAATGTCACCGACGTTAAAGTGTGGTCTCTTGTTGACACCATCGACGTTTTTCTCAATAAAAGTGATATCAATCTGATCCCTAAACAGTTTCTTTAATTCACTCACCACACGTTGCGATTCTAGGAACTGATTAATGAAGACTTCACTGGGGACACGACGACCTTCAACACTTTCTCTCGCTTTCACTAAACGCCAAGCTTGCACTGGCTCTTGATATACAAAAACAATCATAACAAAGCGGCCTTTTTTCAAAGATCGCTCGATGTTATCTTTCGCTTTATCGAAACTGGAAAGCGTTGAATCAAGAATAAAGCTGACTCTTCGCTTCAAAGCGCGATCATGAATAGCTTCTACCAAGATTGTAGCTGGGCGCTGAAACAAGGGCGAGTTATAACCTTGATAATCTTCAAATGCCTTTCTTAACTCGTCGTTCTCTATGTGCACTAATGTCAGGTCGTGCTCATTCTTAAAAGCACGAACCATCGCTCTAGCCGTTTCCGTTTTACCTGCGCCTGGCGACACTGCCATAAATACAGAAGCCGCTTCCTCCTCCTCGGGCAAATGATCAACAAGCTTTCTGGCAATCATTTATTTCATTGCTTTCGCTTGCTTTATAGCTTTATCTGTAATTTGTTGATCATCCATTGAATTCGCCTTTAAACGAGCAAAGTCATCTAATCCTAGCACTTTAGTCGGGCACTAAGTCATCAACTCAATCCAACAATACTGCCCTCACCATCGAGGTCGAGGTTCATAAACGCCGGTTGTTCCGGTAGGCCGGGCATAGTCATCACGTTGCCGCATAAGGCATAGACAAATCCGGCACCCGCGCATAATTTCAACTCGCGGATCGGTACATCAAAGCCTTTGGGAGCGCCTTTTATTGCGCCATCGGTTGAAATAGACAGCGGTGTTTTCGCCAAACAGACTGCCAAGCCGTCATACCCTTGCGCTTTAAATTGTTGCAGTTGCTGTTTCGCGGTCTCACTTAACGTCACGCTTCCCGCGCCATAACCAACTTCCGCAACCGCCATCAACTTTTCTTCCAAGCTTTGCTGGGCATGATACAAGGGCGAGAATGATGCGCCAGCTTCACATTGCGCGACCACTTGTTCCGCCAGTTCACGCGTACCCTCACCACCTTGGGCAAAGCCTTCACTGATCGCTACTCTTACTTTGTTGGGCAGCGCTTCAATCATCGCCTTGAGTGTCGCAAGCTCGGCATCACTGTCTTGTGGAAAGCGATTAATTGCCACCACCGCCGGCACACCATATTGGGTCACGTTATTGATATGCCATTTGAGGTTTTCAAACCCAGCTACTAATGCCTCATTGTCATCCGCAAAGAGCGCGTCGGGCATAGGCTGACCGGACTGTAAATTATAGTGACCCGAGTTGGCTTTTAAGCCGCGCAATGTCGCCACAATCACCGCACAGTCTGGTGCTTTACCCGATGCTTGCGCTTTGATGTTGCAGGCTTTTTCAAACCCCATGTCCGAGCCAAAGCCGCCTTCGGTGACGGTATAGTCACCCAGCTTAAGGGCAATGTTATCGGCGATAATCGACGAATTGCCATGGGCAATATTGGCAAATGGACCGGCGTGAATCAGTGTCGGCACGCCTTCTAGGGTTTGCATCAAAGTGGGTTCAATCGCTTCTTTCATACTCACCGCCATCGCGCCAGCTACTTGTAAATCCTCGGTGGTGATCGGCTCACCAGTATGGCTATAAGCCAACACTATGCGGCCGATGCGCTGACGCAAATCGCGAAGATCGCTCGCCAACGCCAAAATCGCCATTAGTTCGGAGGCGGCCGAGATATCAAATCCGCCCTCACGCTCGTAGCCGTTGATGGTTTTGCCAGGCTCGTTTTTACCCACAGTTACCATACGCAAGGCGCGATCGTTGTGATCCATCACCCGCTTCCATACAACGCGACTTGGGTCGATTTTTAACGCTTTTAAGCCACTACGCGCCTCAAAATCGTCATAGCCTAGGCGTTGCTCGTGATAGATTCGCGCATCAATAGCCGCAGCAGCCAAGTTGTGCGCCGCGGTCACCGCATGAATATCTCCCGTCAGGTGGAGGTTGAGCTCCTCCATTGGAGCCACTTGCGAATAACCACCGCCAGCTGCGCCACCTTTCACACCAAATACGGGCCCCATCGAAGGCTGACGAATACACGCCGTTACAGAATGATTCAGCTTGGCCAAGCCTTGCGCCAGACCAATGGTGGTGACGGTTTTGCCTTCACCCAAGGGCGTGGGAGTAATGGCGGTGACCAGTACTAACTTTCCGGTTGGGTTGGGCGCAAGACGCTTTAAGCAATCGAGAGAGATTTTGGCTTTATAGCTACCTTGCGTTTTAAACTCTGAGTCAAGGAGGCCAACTTGCTTGGCAATAGTAGATATGGGGGCGAGTGTGGTGTTACGACAAATCTCGACATCAGGCAGCATGAAACCCTCTCAATAGCGCACAATATGTTCTAGGCAAACGTTTGCGTGAGCATAATACCGCTAAAATAGCTATTGTAAAGCGAAAGGACGCTTGCGGTAAGCGTCCTTTATGACTTTTTATCCCGTGTGCCGAGAATAGTGATCATGCTATTGGCTTAGGCGACTTTAAATTGCCCGACCAAGGTATCAAGATCTTGACCAAGCGAGCTCAGCTCTTCCGCCGCGTGTGACGATGCCTCACTTGAGGTCAACAAGCTAGCGACAATGTCGCGAATCGATACCAGATTACGATGAATATCTTCCGTGACCGTGGTTTGCTCTGACGCCGCACTGGCAATTTGCGAGGTCATATCGTTCACTTGCGAAAACGCCGCACTCACCGAGGTGATTCGCTCGCCAATTTGCGCTGAAATCGTTGCCATGCTTTGGCACTCTTGATCGCTGTCGGCAATGGTTTTCACGGCACTATCCACATGCACGTGTAGACCATCAAGCATGTCACGGATCTCATGGGTACTGGTTTGAGTGCGACTGGCCAAGGTGCGCACTTCATCGGCCACCACCGCAAAGCCTCTCCCCTGCTCACCCGCGCGAGCGGCTTCAATCGCCGCGTTCAGCGCCAATAGATTGGTTTGCTCCGCAATTTCACCAATCACGGACAGTACCGAGGTAATTTTATCCGACTGAGCTTTAAGTTGATCCACCTGCCCGCTCGACTCGCTCATTTTCGCTACCAACTTCTCAACCGATGCCTCTGATTCACGCACTTGCGCCTGAGCATTTTGCGCATCTTGGGTGGCAGAGGTGGCGGCATCAGCCACCTGTGTCGTGTTTTGTGCCACTTCTTGCGCAGCAGAGCTCATCTCTGTCACCGCGGTGACCACTTGCTCGGTCTCGTTATCATGGGTTTGTAGTTTTTCAGCCACTGCGGATGTTTGCTGAGCCATATCACAGGCGGTGCTGTTTACTTGCGCCGTGACTTGCGCGACGCGCTGAATGGTGTGCTGCAGCTTCTCTACAAAGCGATTAAAGGCATGACCGAGTTGGGCGATTTCATCATAGCCATGTACGTGCAAACGCTGAGTGAGATCGCCCTCACCGCTAGCAATATCATTAAGCTTATCAAGCATGTTTTTCACCGGCTCACCAATACGCTGCGCAAACCAGCTCACCAGCAACACCGTGATAATCACTGTGCTTATCCCCAACAGGGTTAAACGAAAAATTTGTGCATCCAGGGTTTGCTCTGCGTCGGTGCGATAGGCAGCAACCTCTTGCTCAATGTCATCGGTGTAGGCGCCAGTGCCTAATAGCCATTGACCATTATTCACCATTACCGCATAGCCGATTTTATCAATCAGCGCATCGGTACCCGGCTTATCAAACATAAAATTAAAGTAGCCATCGCCACGTTGTGCCGCCTCGAGTAACCCTTGAATCACCTTATTGCCTTTCGGATCGGTAAAATCAATCAGGTTTTTTCCTTCAAGGGCTGGTTTAACAGGGTGAAACACATTGATCCCCTGTTTGTTGTAAATAAAAAAGTAACCCGTCTCGCCAAACTGCACATCAGTAAGCGCCGTTTTCACCTCAGCCAAGCGAGCCTCATTGGTGCCTGGGTTAAAACGCTTAACGATGTTCTCCGCTACCTGAGTCACTTCTTTGAGTTGTTTTTTACGCTCGTTGACCAACTTCTCCCGAAACGTGGCAATGTTTTCTTCTATTAACGCCTGTTCGTTATAGGCCGTGACCGCACTCATAATCAGCATTGAGGCGATCAGTGGCACGATGGCAAGTAGCAGTATTTTCGTTTTAAACATCAGCTTCATTGGCAATTACCCTGCAGACTAATTTTGTAAGCAAATACTACTACTTAACTAGACAACCAAAAATATAAACCGCTGTTTTATTTGATCTAAACGCGATTTAACCCCCGAGGCTGTGACCCGGGTTGGAATGTCATGTAAATGGAAAGGTCTTTGCCATATCGTGGTGTGGATTTGGCTCGTTAACTCGCGTCTTTGTGAGCGCGAGCAACTCGTCCCACCAAACCATTCCGCTGTTCGTCGCGTATTCTTAGTTGGTATTCAGGAGGTGGCTATGAAAAATCGTAAAGTGCCGCATGGTAAGTTTTCTCGCTTTGGCGCACTGGCTTCGTTGGCGGGGCGTGTGGCGTCGAATGTGGCGTGGGAAGGTACCAAACAGTTTGCCCAGGGCAATCGGCCGAGTCGTAAGGATTTGGTGATGTCGCCGGCCAATATTGCCCACGTGGCGGACAAACTGGCGGACTTACGTGGAGCGGCGATGAAGGTCGGTCAATTGTTGTCAATGGATGCGGGGGATTTGATTCCGCCAGAGCTCAGCGAGCTTCTCGCCCGTTTGCGTAATAATGCCACTCCCATGCCACCGGCGCAGCTCAAAGCAGTGCTCAATGAAGAGCTGGGCGACAATTGGCAGGCTGAGTTCACCCATTTTCGTTTTTCGCCCATCGCGTCAGCGTCGATAGGCCAAGTGCACGAGGCCTATACCGATGCCGGTGAAAAAGTAGCGGTAAAGGTGCAATACCCGCGCATCAAAGACAGCATTGATAGCGATGTGGATAATGTGATCACCCTACTGCGCTTAAGTGGCCTGATCCCCAAAGAAGCGAATTACCAAGCCTTACTCGATGAAGCCAAGCAACAACTGCATGATGAAGCCGATTACGGCAAAGAGGCACAAGCATTGACTCGGTTTGGCGACCATTTGAAAAATGCCAACGGTTTGGTGGTGCCAAGGGTTCACTCAGCGCTTACCTCAGATCGCATTCTTACCATGAGCTATATGGCAGGAGAGCCGATTGAGCAACTCAACAAGGCTTCAGAGACGATTCGCCACCGCGTGATCAGTCGTTTATTCCAGTTGCTGTTTGAGGAAGTCTTTGTGTTTGGCGAGGTCCAAACCGATCCTAACTTTGCCAACTATTTGTATCAGCCCGATACCGGACGCGTCGTGTTGCTCGATTTTGGCGCCACCCGTCAGTATGCCCCGACGTTTACCGATGGCTATCGCAAGCTATTTTTAGCGGCGATTGAAAAAGACAACGCAGGGATTGAGGTGGCACTAACCCAAATTGGCTTTTTTGCCGAGCACATCTTGCCAGAGCAAAAAGCCAGTGTGCTGGAGCTTGTGAACACGGCTTGTGAACCGATTGCGACGGATGCGCCATTTAACTTTGGCGACGCCGATTTGGCAACGCGTTTACGTAACCGTGGGATGGCGCTGAGTATGGAACAAGGCTATTGGCACACACCACCGGCGGATGCACTGTTTTTACATCGTAAAATAGCAGGGTTGTATTTGCTGGCGGCCAAGTTAAACGTGAGTTTTAGTGTCCGCCAGTTGTTATTGCCTTATTTAACCCACTCACACACGGGTAATCCGGTCGAAGCGTAAACAGTCACCGTGTGCTGCGCGTGGGACTAGGGGCTATCGCGCAGCGCTTCACAATAGGCGACCAGATCTTCCGCGGCCCAGTGGCTCGCCACATTACGAGCGGTGAGAGCAGCACCAACCCGCCCTTCGCTAACCACCTCAAACCAATGGCTGAGCATAGCCGCAAAACCTTTGCTCGCTTGCATACCCGTCCAATCTGGCAAGGTAAGCTGTGTGCTGACGTTGTCTTGCATGCGCGCACCGCGGGTAAAGCCATCAAAGAAATAGCACTCGTTACGATAAGCCGCAGCAATGGTTTCTTTGGTGACCCCATACTGGCGGTTCATGCTGGCCTCAAACAAGCTATTGTCGCGGAGCCAACGCACGTCTAAGCGGCCTAGCAAGCCTTCGCTAAATTGAGCAAACACGTCCAAATCATCAATATTGATGTCACCATGAACGTTTATACTGTCGAGTGGATGAATGAAATCATCAAAAATAAAACGACGCGGTGCATCGGGCAGCGCATGACGGTGTTTTTCCCAACGCAGCGATAAAAGGGGTGTGCCCAGCTCGTCTTCGGGGCGCTGGCCATTGAGATGAGTGTTGAGCAAAGGCAAATAACGCCGGTTAAAGCCTGCAAACAAGGGGGTTTGCTGTTGTTCTGCCAAGTTGAATAAGGCTTCAACCTCCGCGCCTGATGGGGCGACAGGTTTATCGACAAACACCGGCACACCTGCTTGCAAGCAGGTACGAATCAAGGCCGCATGCGAGTCGGTGGCGCTGTGAATCATCACTCCATCCACCCCTAATGCTAAGCATTGTTGGATATCACTCGCGGTCTCACTCACTCGGTATTGCGTGGCGAGCGTCGCCAGCTTAGCGTCATCACGGCTGCACAATACCCATTCGAGCCCTGGCCAATTGACCATCAATGGCAAGTAGGCTTTTTGCGCAATGTCCCCTAACCCGATCGATGCGATTTTCATGCCTTCTCCTTACATCGTGCGCTCCCGCGGGCTAAGTCCGCGCTGGAAGTCGCCAGCAGAAATCAGTACTCTAGCCGCATTCTACACAGTGTAAATCGTTATGAATATTTTAATCTCTTGGTTTTCTCAGGCGGGTGCGTGGTTAACGCCATGGCTCAGTGATATTGCAGTGGCCATTGTGGCGTCACTGTTGGTGGTATTTGGCAATGATATTAATCGGACGCTACGCCGTTTATTGACCGGTCATCATTTTATCGTTCGCACTCTGGTATTTGTGGCGATCAATGCCTTTGGTTACGGCGCTTTTATCATTACCGTCTCTCCGTGGCTGGCGCGACAAATGCGCGGATGGCCAGATCATTGGCTTTTTGCCGGCTTGGTCGCCACCTTTGTTTTTATTGGAATGTGGGCGCAACGCCAGCGACAGATCTAGTCTTCGTCCATAACACTCATTCACACCCCCAGCGCGCACTTAGGCGGGTGTGAGAGCCCGCATTCATGCTCGTGGTTGGCGAATAGTCACCCAGTTGATCCAATCAAGCAATCCGCCCGCAGCCTGTGAGCGTATTGGAGGGAAAAAGGAGATAGGTATGCAACGCGGATTAATGTGGTTTCGCCACGACCTTCGAATACATGATAACCCTGCACTCGCCAATTTAGCCTCGAGCTGCGATCAGCTGACCTGCGTGTTTGTGATTGACCCCAGCTGGTATCGTGCGGATCACTTTCAAAGTAAGCACCTCGGTGCCCCACGGGAAGCGTTTTTGTGGCAAAGCCTAACCGAACTGCATCGCGCCCTGGATGCGATGGGGCAAAAATTGATTATTCGCACCGGCAAGCCGCTAGAGGTGGTGGCAAATCTGTGTATGGATCATGAGTTTGACCTTATTGGCGTCACCGACCACCCAGGGACACGCGAGCGTCACCAGGTTGATACGCTGGTTGAGCGCTTTCCGCAGCGGGTGGTTGTCTCGGATGCTCACACCTTGTTTACCCAGCATCAGCTGCCGTTTGACTTACCTGAGATCCCGACGACCTTTACACAATTCCGTAAAGCGGTGGAAAAACCCGGGATCAAACCACGCTTGCCGTTGCCAGTACCTGAGTCATTGCCAGCCCCCATCACAGCGATTAAGTCCGACCCAGCGCCCCTATCTGATCGCCGAATAGCCCCTTATCAAGGCGGTGAAATCGCCGGACGTGCGCAACTGAATCATTACTTATGGGATACCCATCGTATTCAGCGCTATAAAGAAACGCGCAACGGCCTTGATGGTTGGGATTTCTCGTCACGCTTATCGGCTTGGCTCGCTAACGGCAGTTTGTCCGTGCGCTGGGTCGCCGCAGAGCTCGATCGCTATGAGCGCAATGTCGAGAAGAACGAGTCCACCTATTGGCTATACTTTGAGCTGTTGTGGCGCGAATATTTCCAATGGATGCTGTACCACTACGGTACCCGTTTTTTTGCCTTTAAAGGCATTGCCAACAAACGGCCACTCACGACCTTTTATGCCGAAGCCTTTATGGCGTGGCGTGAAGGCACCACGCCTTTTCCTATCGTCAATGCGGCGATGCGCCAACTTAAGCAAACGGGATGGCTCTCGAATCGCAGTCGTCAATTGGTGGCCAGCTGCCTAGTCCATGAGTTAGGTGTTGATTGGCGCTATGGCGCAGCATACTTTGAGCAGCAACTGATTGATTTTGATGTAGCGGCTAATTATGGCAATTGGCAATACTTAGCAGGCGTTGGTGCCGATCCGCGCGGCAGCCGCCGGTTTAACCTCGACAAACAAGCCGCGCAATATGACCCCGATGGGACGTTTGTTAATACTTGGGTGGGAACACAGGAATCATCCGAACTAAAGTGACCTTATCAAACCATCACTTTAGCCCTCGGCGGCTGGCACAGCCGCCGACGTATACTGAGCGACTAACTGAATCACACGCTCACTGACCCGCCTTGAAAACAATAATGCAATGTGGGTCACAGAGTACAGATCGTGACTGGTCATGCCCTCGATTTTGGTTTCTTCGACCAGCACGGTGCCATCGCAGACTTGGTTTTTTAACAACAGCGCCGCGGGTCCCCAGGGGCAATCGCCGGCAAGGCTATGTAACGGCGGAAGGTTTTGCCAGGGTTTGACCTTGTCAGGGATAAGCATGTCTTCGCTACGTTGAAACAACCAGCCGCCCCACCCCAGATCGCCAAAGATACGTGCCAACTTAGCGCCTTGATGCGGCGTGCCCAAAGTGATCACCGCGCGAACATCGAGAGGCGGTCTATCACACCGCTTTGTACTCTGTTCCAAGTAACGGCGAATAATGAGTCCGCCCATCGAATGGCCAATCAAGATCGCTGGCTGGTCGCCAACAAACGCATCGATTTTGGCGGTGATACCCTCTAGGTCCGGGTTGAGCGTATTATACGAAACATTCAGCACCTGGTGCCCATGTTTTTCTAAGCGCTCGCACAGCGGAATCAAAAAAACACCGTGCATGTATAACCCATGAAGAGTGACTATTTTCATCCCGCCTCCCATTAGCCGCTGCGTTCAGCATACCAATATATGTCCCTTTCTGCCCATAGGTGGTTGATACAACCGAGGGCTTGCATCACAACAACGAGGACGCGTTAACAAAAAAACGCCCCACAAAAAGTGAGGCGTTGATGATGTAAGGAGTACGCGCATAGCGGCTTATGCGTAGCGCCTAATTAGAAAATCAGGTGAGCAATCCCTGCGATAACAGGCAGAGTGACTAGCGTACGTAAAATAAAGATCACGAACAGCTCCCACAGCTTGACTGGGATTTTGCTTCCCAGTAGTAAGGCACCCACTTCCGAGATATAAATCAGCTGGGTCACCGATACCGTAGCAATCACAAAACGGGTCATTTCACTGTCGATTTCTGCGGCTAAAATGGCAGGAATAAACATGTCTGCAAAACCAATCACCATGGTCTCAGAGGCTTTCACCGCATCAGGGATATGCAATAGTTCAAGCAATGGCACAAATGGCGCCCCTAGGATGCTAAACACATCGGTGTACTCAGCGACCATCAACGCCGCCGTACCAATTGCCATCACAACTGGCAACACACCTAACACCATATCGACGGCGTTTTGTACGCCTTCTTTTAGCACACTGCTTACCGAGCGAATTTTCTCGGCACGTGTCAGAGCACAGTGCAGTCCATAGCTCAGCGTATTGTGGCCAGCCGGTAGGACTTCATCATTGGTTTCACGCTCAGAGTTATCGATAAGCGCATCTTTTTTCCAGCTCAGAGGAGGAAGACGAGGAACGATGATCGCCGCCGCAATCCCAGCTAAACAGACGGTGAGATAGAACCAAGCAAACATGTGCATCAAGTCGACTTGCGCTATCACCACCAAACTAAAGCTGATTGAAACCGCAGAGAACGTCGTGCCAACCACTGCCGCTTCACGCTGGGTATAAAAACCTTGCTCATATTGTTTACTGGTCATCAAGATACCGACGCTGCCATCGCCCAACCAAGAGGCGGCACAGTCGACCGCAGAGCGCCCCGGCAGACCGAATAACGGACGCATTACCTTGGTGAAAATAGCACCAAGCAGCTCGAGCAAGCCGAAACTTGTCAGTAGCGGCAGTAATAGACCAGCGAAAATAAACACGGATAACAAGGTAGGCAATAGCTCATTGAGCACAAAGGCCCCCGTTGTTTCACCCATGATGACTGGCGAGCCAAAACCATAAAACGCCATTACGATGAAGGCGGCACCGAAAACACGGGTGACAAGCCACACCGGAGAGACATTAAACAAACCATTAAGAAAGCCATTTCGCATGATAACGGCAGGCTTGGTCAGCGTAACCAACACTGAAACGACGGCACTCAACACCACTAAGGCAGTGACGACCGCTGTTGCACTGTTACCTAGTAAGTCCAAGACACTGCTCGCCATTACCGCAATCGGGATGGTGACGCTGTCACCGAAACTGACTGGCGTCATAAAAAGGAACAACCCCAATAATGATGGGATTGCGAACATCAGAATATTTCTCATCGAAGGTGACTTCGTAGAGAGAGTGTCAGTTTTTTGCATACGTCTGAATCCTGAATTTTTATTTATCTCACCGCGAGCATCAACGCCTTTGCTGATTAATTATTCACTCACTGTGACTAACTGGCATGCAGATTATCGAATCATACACAGGATGTAAATAACTATTTAGTCATAAATACTGAATAAATACACCCTAAAAGCAGATTACACATGCCTACTGGTGGTTTTATAGTTCAACAAACCATCTTTTGTGAAAAGTTTGTTACACCGTTTTATTGACCAAGATCAGATTCTGTTACTCACTTGTAGGGAATGAGGCGGGTTAGCTCACAGAATACGCTTAATGTTCAAGCGTCCAACGCCAGCATCGTTGCCAAACGCTAGTTAACCAATTTTAAAGTCAATGCGCGCATATTCTTTGATCAACCAATCGCCAAAGTCATTGAGGAGGGTCATGACAGCACGTTTTTTTACCGGTTTGCGCTCTAGCAGGATAAAAAGCCGCTCAATCGCCATTTTTTTATCCGGGTAGTGTTTAATAAAAGCATCCGCACACTCGTTGAGTGATTCACTCCACTGCGCTTCTTTATGAAGTACCAAACCAAATGCACCGCGTATCAGGGTGTCTGCAATCGCTTGTGCGGTATTTAGCTGAGTGTTCCATGTGGTGGCGGCGGTGATTTTTTGTTTGGCACGCGCGAGTTTGTCAGAGATATCTGGATTCATCGCTTTCGCCACTTCCCAGCTGGCTTCAAACAAACCAAAACTGACCGATAAGTCTTGGCCATAGAGGCAAATGGCTCTGTGTTTAAAAAAGAATCCCCAGTGAAAGACTTGTGAGAGATCTCTAACATGTGACACGGTCACGATATCGATATGGCAATCACTGATCACCTTGCTATGACTGGTTTTTAATCGCCATAGCAAGGTGTTTAATGCGTTCGATTGATCAAGCGTCAGGGCGTGTTGGCACACCACCGTCAGCGATAGCACGCTGTCTTTCACCACGGCTCGCCGCCAAACAATATCTCCACTCACGTAGACGCTGTGAAGCCGCTTGCCGAGCAAGCCACGTAGTTGCTTCACCGCTTTAATCATCACGGGGATAAATTCAGATTGAAACGGGGCACGCCGGTCGGGCTCCGGTAAATAAGCGTTTCTGGATTGCAACTGAGTCACGACTTTCACACAGGTTTGAGTACGCGCGCTATTGTTGGTCATCTGCATAAACAAATCAACGCTCTAACTGTGGGTCTGCTTTTATTTTAGCCAGAGGTTGTCTATTTGACCATGAGAGCCGTCGGTTGAGAGGACAAACACGGATACGCTTTAGATACCTCTTTGTGCAGGTCAACCGATACGGCGCGGCTGAGATACCCCTTACAGCATGGTATAATGCGCATACATACAGACAACGAGAGCTTACCATGACGCAAGAGAATCAACTCAGCTTGGAGACCGTGCTAGAGATCGCGTTCGAGATTTTTGCCGAAACGGCCCCAGACAGCTTGGAGTTCGACGATTTAATGCTCTATGAGTCACGCTTTGAAGAAGAAGGGGGCGCTGTGGTGGTTGAAGTAAACAATGATTGGCCAGAGCATGTGGGAGCGGATGTTGACTTATCTCAGTGTGCCGAGGTGCAAATGGGTATAGCTGGCGCTGAGGTGCTAGATGAAGTCTTTGTTCGTATGCTCATCAGCCGAGATCCGGATAATAAATTCTGTCATTTATTGTGGAAGCGCAGCCCAACACAGATCCACTAGCCCTGCCCCACAGAATAACGGCAGCGATAGGTGCTGCCGTTGTGGATGCGAACTGGCGCTGACTTCATAGGATAATACCGGTTGAATGATTACAGTACGGTCACTGAGTCCGCGTCATCATGGGCGTGAGCGCGATAACTGATGACCAGTCCCAAGCTTGCCAGCGTCGCCAATGTCAGCATGATTACCCCTAATGATAATTGGCTAGCCACACCGAAACTACTGGCGACGAGTGTTACCAGCCCTGCCAATAGATTTTGCGCGCCGCCAAGAATTGCCCCCGCCGTGCCAGCATGGTAAGGAAAAGGACTAATCGCTCCTGTACTGGCTGCCGGAAAGAGAATACCTGCACCAGCAAAATAGACACAGCCGCCACCCACTAACGCATAGAGTGAAACATCACCGAGCATACCGGGTAATCCTATGATGCCTGCCCCCAACAACGCTAAGACACTGCCCAATGTCAGGGTGGGATAATACCCCATACTTTCGGAAAGCCGGCTCGACAACCCTGACCCGACTAAGTATGCCGGCAGAGGGACAACAAACAGCAAACTGATCACACTCGGAGACAACGCTAACGCATCTGACATGATCACACCTGCCGCCGCCTCGAATAAAGATACACCGGAAAAAACGGTAATTAGGCACAGCAAATACCCTTTAAATTGATGTGATCGCATAACATGACGATAGCGCGCACCAAAATGACCAGGTTGGCGTAAATCGGCAGGCAAAGTCTCGCTAAACCGCCAAGCCATGACTGTATAAACCAAGACACCGAGTAACAATAAAAAGAAGTAGCTGGCACGCCAATGTAGGGCCTCGGTTAACCCTCCTCCTAGAAGCGGAGCCACTAAGGGAGAAAAGATCAGTCCCATACTAACTAGGCTATTGGCGCGGTGCAGTTTGGCCCCGGAAAAACAATCTCGGGTTAAGGTGCGCGCCATGGCGCCGCCGCAGCCAATGCCCGCGCCTTGAACCATACTGCCCAGTAAAAATATCGCAAAGGAGGTCGCCAATAAGGTGATAGCCGTCCCGACTAAAAACAATGCTAACCCAAACAAGATAACCGGCTTGCGGCCGATGCGATCGGAGACAGGGCCATAAACAAACTGCGATAACCCATAGGGAATAAGATAACAAGCCATCACCGCTTGCAACCAAGCGGGCGATACGGCGAAGTCGTCCGCCATTGCACCGATGGATGGTACATACATGGTTTGGGTCATTTGCCCAACCGCCGCTAATAGAACGATCAATAGCAATAGCTTGCCCATAGGCATTGCCGAGGACATACCAGCACTCCTAAAAATAATTATGCGAAAATAAGTAAGGAATAGGTGGCGAGATTAAGGATAAAGGCCTAACCCACTCTGCCACCTAATGATAGACAGGCGAATGATAGGCTTTAAGAGAGCATGTCGCAATCAGAGTCGATAATAACGATCCCGATTCTTTATTATATTAAAGATTAGTTTAACTAATCCTAAAGCCAGCGTCGGACACGAGCTGCATAAGCGTCAAAATCATCAGGCCATTGGCGTGATAAACGGGCTTCTTCAGCAGGAATAAATGTGGCGGATAGGTAGGCCATAAAAGCGGGAATCATCCCCCAGCACCATAGCGCATTAAAATACAGCCCAGCCGCAGCGATGATCAGTACCAACGCCAGGTACATGGGGTTGCGGGTATAACGATAGATCCCAGTGGTCACCAACGCTGAAGGCATTTGCAGCGGATCAAGTGTGGTGTGATGGCGATGGAACGCCCATTTAGCTGCGGCTAATAACCCCACAGCTAACCCCAGAGGCAAGGCAGCCCAAATCGGCGCACCCAGCACCAGCGAAAAAGGAAAGAAATGGCTCAGTAATAAACCAATCGCAACCGCAATGAGCATCGCCACAGGGGGCAATGGGGGAAAGAGATAATGCCATGTTTGCACACGCATGACTCGTCCTTGAGCAATGACTGATATAATGGCAATAATGTAGCGAATATGGGCAGTGATTGTCACTGCCCTGCGAGCAATTTAGCCCATTTTTATCGACGAATGTTTAATCTTGCTCAATATTGAGACGATGTTTGCCGTGCTCAATCTTTGCCTTAAGATAGTTACGATTACCGTCTTTAAGGTGGGCTTTGGTGCCAATCACTTCTTTGAGAGTAATCCCTGCCGCTTGCAGCTCTTCAATCTTTTTGGGGTTATTGGTGATCAAGCGAATACAGTGAGCGTCTAACGCTTTTAGCATCTGCGCCGCTTCGGCAAAATCACGCAAATCATCCGCAAATCCCAAATGGTTGTTCGCTTCATACGTCGTCATCCCTTCGCTTTGTAGCTTGTAGGCATCCAGCTTGTTATACAGCCCTATCCCGCGCCCTTCTTGGCGCAAATAAAGAATAATACCGCCATCTTCACCCATCTTTTGGATGGTTTCTTCAAGTTGCTCACCACAATCGCATCGAGAGGAATGGAAGACATCACCGGTTAAACACTCGGAATGCATACGAACTAAAGGCGGATCAGCTTTCTTATCGGCTTGTTGGAAAATTAGCGCGACGTGCTCTTGCTCAGATTCTAAACCATGGAAGGAAAGGATCTCTGCTGGGATCTGGCTTCCCACCCCGACTTTCAACGGCACTCGGGCCCTAACTTTAACCATTCTGCGTCTATCTCTTACTGCTGATACCCGATTGAGGGCGATAACATTACTACACCCACATCAGTATGCCAATTCAAAAATGTTATATTATAACATTTATAGGGAGGATGCGAAAAAATCGTATTGGGAGGTATCTGTCACCTTGTCTCTATCCTCATCACTGCAAACGCCGTACCACCGCAGCCGGATTGCCAGCCACAATAGAAAAAGGTTCGATATCCGTATCAACCACTGATCCGGCTTCAATCACTACCCCTTCACCGATTGCCGTGCCTCCTTTTATCACGGTATTTCCCTCGATGATAACGTTATTACCTATGATGACATCCTGAGAGGACTCACATTCACCGCGGGCAATGTCTAGCGGTAATACGCGATGACGCGTGGTATAGATCCCAACGTTGGGGCCAATACTCACGTTATCGCCAATACTGACATGCGCCCCGTCTAAAATGGTGCAATTTGGACCGACGCTAACATTGTTGCCAAGATGAATATTCATCCCATAATGACAAAAGAAAGGCGCGTCGATTTCAACGTTATCGCCAATACGGGCGAATAGCTTGGTGGTTACCACCGCTAAACTGGCCGCATCTTCAGGATCGAGCCGGTTAAACTGTTGGCAAAGTCGGCGCGCGGCATATCGAAACAAAGTCAGCTCTTCATCCGCAGGACAATAAGGCAGGCCGCGTTGCATTTTTTCAAACTCTGTCATCAGCGCTACCCTTGATGCGGCATTTGTAACGACGTTGACTCAAAGCCGGGGTTATCCACTGTCGACAAAGAGACCAGCGAGTCACCGTATTCACGCAAGAATTGGTTTCCCAGCGAGGCCCCCAGCTGATAGTCGGCTTCTAATGCCGCCGGCTTACTCAGTAAGGCACTACTTTGCAACGGAGCGCTCGGCGCAATTTGCACTATCTGAGCACGCGCAGGCGGTGACGCCAAAAACTGCAGTTCACTTTGGTAGCTTTGGTAATGCGTGGTCAGCATCTTGAGCATTTCGGTGTTTAGCGGCTTGCCGGATAAAGACTGGAGCCGATAAATCGTGTCGCCACCAAACAGCCAACGACCACCATTTTGCATCGCTTTCTCTTTCATGCTGTCGCGCACACGATTAACCAATTGCTCGCGGCTGGACTTATAGCGATCTGACAGCTCACCGATTTGCTTACTGAGCTCTTTCTGGAAGGTTTCAAAGCGCGCGAGTCGATATTTGGACTCAAAGTTTGATAGATAGTCGGAGAGCTTAAATTGCGGCCTCTTCGCCTCAAAGCGTTCGCGTAGTGTTTCAAGAAAGCGCCGGTTTTCATCATCACGTTTATCTTGGTCAACCACTGGCTCAGTGCGAACCACGACGATAATATCCGCCCCGCGCGCAAACGCTTCTTTTGCCGGGATCGCCGCTGTTACCCCACCGTCCACATAACGGTGCTCACCGATGTTCACCGGATGCGGATAAAGTAGCGGAATCGCACAGGTCGCTTTCAGGGCATCTGGCCAGGTGTCTTCTGTCAGTGAGAAGAAGGCTGGTTGCAGCGTATCTGTGTCAGTCGCGCATGCATAAGCATAACGGTTTTGCAGATGGTGCCGCGCCGCTTCCATATCCAGAGCCGTTTCTTTACCGGGTAACGCCGTGTCTAACGCCCAATCCAAGTCCATGTAATGCTGCCGGCGAACATACTTCATTAAATGGAAGAAGCGCTCCTGCGTGGTGAGTTGGGTAATAAAGCGGTAACCATATTGGTACTGTTGGCAGACATAGGCACTCATATTGAGCGCCCCCGCCGATGTACCAAAATAAAGCTCAAAGGGGTCAAATCGGTGGGTTAAAAACGCATCCAGCACACCTGCTGTAAAAATACCTCGTTGTCCGCCCCCTTGAAGCACAAGGGCTATGCGCTGCGGCCGCGCGTGAGTCCCGCTCTGTGCGCCAGCGGTCAGCGCGTTGTCGGTCAACACCGTGGGCTGCACGGCTTGATTGGTTTCTACCACGTTCGCCCCTTACCATCACATTTATCGTTATGCTTATGTTTTATTGACTATTTTTAATTAGCTAAGTCTCACAGTTTAACGCGTCGTGTGACACTGTGCTAGCGCTACCGTGCCGTGGCATCGTCATCAAACCGGAAGCCACCGAACCAAGTGTTGTCTATGCCATTACCGCCACGACGGCAAACGTAAAAATAAGGCCGAGTGCGCAGGCTGTCGTGACCAGTGCATAAGTGAGTGTCGTATTCATGATGTCCTCCTAGGTGATAACGCTGCTATAACAAGTATAAACCACATTTAGTGTGCGTCTTTGTTGTCTAAAATTCTGCTAATGAGATCATGTTTTCTGGCGCTGTGGCACGCGCTCAACACATCTTGGCGTTGTTTTTTTCATCAATTGACGAGCGAACAAAAATAACCATTAATCACCACTTATTGATAATTATGATAGTTTTTATCACTACAAAGAGTTAACAAAACATGATTTATATCTACCTCACTCTACCAATAGCAGGTTAACCCCCATTTTTTTGCTAACTTGTTGGTTTTATGGCTATTGATTTAGCCTCACGCTGTGCTTAATGTGCAATGACTGCCCGCTTTAGATAAAAAATTCAACATTCGGGCAACAGGAAGTTAAAAATCAATATTGCGGGAATGTGCTATTTCTTTCATATCGGCCAAAAAACGCAGCCTCACAACACTGCATATTTGGATGGGCGTAAAGAAAGGCGATTCGCAAAGGAGTAAGTAGATATGAAAAGAGAACAATGGGGCTCACGCGCTGGGTTTATCCTGGCTGCCGTGGGGTCAGCAGTCGGCCTAGGGAATATTTGGCGCTTCCCTTATATGGCCTATGAGAACGGTGGCGGTGCCTTTTTTATTCCATACCTTTTCGCCATGCTCACCGCGGGTATTCCATTTATGATTATGGAATTTGGGCTAGGGAAAAAACTGCGCGGCTCATCGCCCGTGGTGTTTTCTAAACTCAATACCAAATTTGAATGGCTGGGATGGTTTCAAGTTTTAATCGCGGCAACCATCGGGATTTATTACGTCGCCGTTATTGGCTGGGCCATTTCATACTTTGGCTTTTCGTTTGGCCAAGATTGGGGCACAGACACCAACGCCTTCTTCTTCTCCGATTACCTAAAATTGGGGGAAAACTCTCCCACCAGCTTGGGTGATTGGCAGTGGCACATCGCGATTCCAATGATCATTGCTTGGGCTATCACCTATGCAGCGGTTTTCCGTGGCGTGAAAGGCGGCATCGAAAAAGCCAGCAAAATCATGATGCCTTTGCTGTTTATCATGGTGTTGTTACTCATTGGCCGTGTGGTGATGTTGCCAGGGGCACTGGATGGTTTGAACTATCTGTTCTCGCCTGACTTTAGCAAATTGGCCGATGCCAGTGTGTGGTCCGCCGCTTATGGGCAGATCTTCTTCACGCTGTCGGTGGGCTTCGCCATCATGCTTGCTTATTCTAGCTACTTGCCAGAAAAGTCCGACGTCAACAACAATGCTTTGATGACGGTATTGATCAACTGTGGCTTCTCAATTGTTGCCGGCGTGCTGATCTTCTCGATTCTTGGCTATATGGCGGCGGAACAAAGCAAAGGGATCACCGATGTCGTCAGCGGGGG
The DNA here is from genome assembly GCF_009377945.1 of Salinivibrio sp. VYel1. Classification (NCBI taxonomy): domain Bacteria; kingdom Pseudomonadati; phylum Pseudomonadota; class Gammaproteobacteria; order Vibrionales; family Vibrionaceae; genus Salinivibrio; species Salinivibrio sp. VYel1. The sequence continues at coordinate 141,926 of NZ_RSAM01000004.1, forward strand.
CGTTGGCCTAGCGTTCGTCACGCTACCTGCCGCAATTAATTTGCTCCCTATCCCTTATATTCTTGGTCCATTGTTCTTCCTTGCATTGGTTGTTGCTGGCTTGAGTTCGCACATTTCCATCATTGAAGCCGTGACGTCGTCAATTATGGATAAGCTCAATGTGACTCGCCAAAAAGCGGCGACAGCCGTATGTGGTGTGGGCTTTGTCGTATCAATGGCGTTCGCTACCAACGGCGGTCTATTGCTGCTTGACTTGGTTGATTACTTTGTTAACAACGTTGCACTGCTCACAAGCTGTTTGCTTGAGCTGTTGCTGGTCGGCTGGCTAGTTAAACTGTCAGACATCCGTCAGTATGTTAACCGTGTCTCTGAATTCAGCGTGGGTCAGTGGATGGAAATTTGTATCCGCTTTATCAGCCCCATTATGCTGGCGGTTATCTTGGTGAAAAACCTGATTGACACCTTCAACGAAGGCTACGGCGGTTACGCACAATTCGAATTACTGACCCTGGGTTGGGGCTTGGTCGCTGCCATGCTGGTGGTTGGTATTATCGTTAATAGCACCACGACCCCTGCTCGCGATATGGAGACAGATGCATGACAACAGGCGCAATCATCATGATGCTTATCGGCTTTGCCGTCACTTGGGGTGGCGCGGCCTTGTGTATTCGCAAAGCGATGCACAGCAATAGCGAATAGCTCGTCACGGTTCATAACACTGTGATGTCAACCAAAGCCCTCTTATATGGAGGGCTTTGTCTTTTTCACGATCTCGCGTCGTCAAGCAATGAACTATCTGCCTTTTTATACCTTTTCCCCTCCTGGCTGTCTGCTCTGACATCATCACCAAAACGGTTATCAACAAGTCGCTGATTAATTACACAAAGTGCGGCTTTGTTTGTAGCATCTCAACGATAAAGCACCGATAATGGAGGAACTGACTTTAGCAACGAGGACAATGGCGATATGGCTTCAGCCAAACGCATCTTAGTGGTCGACGACGATGTCGAAATCCGTGAGCTTCTCCAAGCTTATCTCACCAAAGCCGGTTACGAAGTGATGACCGCGCAAAACGGTCATGAGATGCAAACTAAGCTGGCTGTCCAATACCCGGATTTAATTTTACTCGACGTGATGCTCCCAGGGGATGATGGCTTTACGCTATGCAAAAGCATTCGTAAAGATTCGAGTGTGCCTATCATCATGCTCACCGCTGTATCAGACGAAACGGATCAAATTGTTGGGCTAGAGCTAGGCGCCGATGATTATATCGCCAAGCCCTTTAGTCCACGCCAATTGATCGCCCGTATTCGTGCATTATTACGTCGCACCCAGCAATTGCAGGAGACCACGCTGTCCCGACCTAAAGCGATTCGGTTTGGCCAGTGGCGTCTAGAGCCTGCCACCCAGCAATTGCACCAGGTTGTTACTGGCATGGAGATAGAGTTGTCGGCGTCTGATTATGCCCTGCTGATGCTGTTTATCGATCACCCACACCAGTTGCTCGATCGTAATGCGATTAGCCAAGCGACGCGCGGCCGCGATGCACAGGCACAAGAACGTGGCATCGATGTACAAGTCAGCCGCTTACGCCAGCGCTTACGTGACACAGGCAAAGCGAACTTGATTAAAACTGTGCGTGGTGCGGGTTATATGTTTGTCGCTGAGATCCAATATGAATCATGAATGGCTAGAAAAGCTGATCCCTCGCTCTTTGCTATCACGCACCTTGCTGCTGACCTTGTTATCCGTGGTATTGGCGCAGGGCATTGCCACCTCAATTTGGTATACCCAATCAAAACGTACCCAGCTTGCGGGGCTAGAGGCGGCGTCGGCGAGTTTAGCTAACATGTTTGCCTCAACCACCACCTTCTTTCAATCGTTGCCCGTTGCTTATCGGCATGTGGCGCTTAATCAATTACGTAACATGGGCGGGACACGGTTTTTTGTCTCCTTTAACAAAGAAAAAATCCAAATCACGCCTATTGAAGAGACACAGGCGAAAAAGGTCGCGACCCTTACCGTATCGGGCATTCTCCACGAGCAGCTCCCGTCATTGAATACCATTGATGTTGACTTTTCGCGCCCTGAAACCTTACGCGTGCTCAACAACGACATTTTATTGCAAGACTTGCCCAAATCTTGGGCACATCACACGTTAAGTTTAGAGCCATTAAATCCCCCCATTTTGGTGGTACAAATGGAGCTGAAAAAAGATGAGTGGATCTATATCGCTGCATTGTTACCCGCGCCCTATGTCACGCTCGATGATACCTTGATTACCGCCGATCAAGTGGTCTTTATCGTGGTGATCACTGCGCTATTACTGTTCTTTACTTACACCTTGATTCGCCAGCAAGCACGCCCCTTAAAACGTCTGGCCAAAGCAGCGAACTTGTTTAGCACCGACATTGAGCAACCTCCCCTGAAGGAGGAAGGCGCGGCAGAAATCGCCATTGTGACAAGGGCGTTTAACCGTATGCAGCGTCGCCTACAACGTCACCTACGTGAGCGCGAAACCTTATTCCGCTCCATGTCGCATGATTTAAAAACGCCTATCACCCGCTTACGTTTACGAGCCGAATTAATTGATGACGACCTGCAAGCCGCGAAGCTCAATAAAGATTTAGATGATCTTGAAATCATGGTTAAAGGTGCCGTACAAACGGTCAGAGACACCGATATTCATGAGAACATGGCGGCTATTGATGTCATTGATTTCTTGGCGATGATTGTCGAACCACACAACCAAAACCGTATTCGAGTCAGTATTGAAAGCGACGCAGTACCTCCGTTTACGTGTAAGCCACTCGCCTTCAAACGCTGCTTATCCAATTTAATTGATAATGGTGTGAAATACGGCGATAAAGTGACGATTTATGTAATGGACGCAAAACACACGTTAGATATTACCCTGATTGACGAGGGGCCAGGTATTCCTGAGCAAGATCTCGACTCGGTGTTTGACCCTTATGTACGCTTACATGATGATAACGATGGTTCGGGGCTCGGTTTAGGGATTGCGCGCGATATCATCCACGCACATGGCGGGGATATGGTGCTCAGTAACCGCAGTGAAGGCGGCCTACAAGTTGATATCAGTTTTCCTCGGGTAGAAGAGTAATGGCACGTTTAACACGCTTAAATAGATACCTCTCTCAATGTATCATCGGTGGCATGCTTGCCACCTATAGTCTTGCAGTGTCCGCGAGTGATGTTGAAGTTTTACACTGGTGGACATCGGCAGGTGAAGCCAAAGCCGCCTCTGTCTTACGAGAAGGCATTGAGCAACAAGGCCATCAATGGCAAGACTTCGCGGTCGGTGGCCGCGCAGGGATAAGCGCGATGAACACTTTGAGGATCCGTGCCATCAGTGGTAACCCGCCCCTTGCGGCACAAATCAAAGGGCCGGAGATCACCGAATGGGCCCGTTTAGGCTTTTTACGCAACCTCAATGAGATTGCTGAAGCGGAAAACTGGGAAGATAAAATCCCTGCCCCACTACGTGATGTCATGCAGTACCAAGGTAACTATGTGGCAGCGCCCATCAATATTCACCGCGTAAATTGGCTGTGGGTCAACTTACGCGCCTTTAAAGCAGTCAATGCCGACATCCCTACCGACTTTGATAGCTTTTTTGCTGCCGCCGATAAACTGCAGCAAGCAGGCTATATCCCACTCGCGTTGGGAGGAGAGCCATGGCAAGTCGCGACGCTTTTCGACAGCCTGGCGCTATCAGTACTGGGGCCACAAGATTACCAACGTGCCTTTTTAGACTTTGATCGCCAAGCACTCCTTAGTGACGATGTGGTCAAAGCCTTTACCCTGCTGGCGAAGATGCGCCAATATGTGGATGACTCGGGTCAAGGACGCAACTGGAGCGATACCACTCGTCTACTCATTGATAACCAGGCGGGGATGCAAGTGATGGGTGATTGGGCCAAAGGGGAGTTTTTTGCCGCCAACCAGCAAGAAGGCAAAGCCTTTACCTGTGTCGCCTTCCCTGGGACGAAAAAAGCCTTTAGTTACAATGTCGACAGCTTTGTATTTTTCAAGCCCAATAGCCAAAGTGAGCGACAAAGCCAAACAGACATGGCCTCTTACCTCCTCACACCACAGTTCCAGCGTGACTTTAACCGTTACAAAGGCTCGTTACCTATCCGATTTGATGTGCCCCTTCCCAAGGGAGACCGGTGCGCACAACAATCACGTGATGCGTTTACTTACGCGCAAGAGAATGGCACCTTAAGCCCCAGCATGTCACACGGCCTTTCCACCACACGTTATGTACAAAGCGCGGTGTTCGACGTGATTAATGAGTTCTTCTACAACCCTGAGCAAACGCCGCGTGAAGCCACCGAGGCACTGTATCGCGCTATATTATCCGCGCAAGCTTGACGGTCGTCATGCAGGCTTTTTCATCACACAAACTTAGCCAACCCTTCTCAGTTGGCAGTTGGCGCTTGCGTGGGGCCGAGATCGCGCGAGTCACAAGGAACAAAAGCAATATCTGCCGGCAGCGTCGAGTAGTTGCTCAATACATCGTTGGTGAACACATAATCAAACTGACTTAACGTTGTCACTTTCACCGGCGCACTGCGCTGCCACTTTGACCCATCTGCCACCAACCACCGTGCACTCGCTGCACTAAGCATGGTGTCACTGATATCCGCTTCATCGGGGGAAAACTCACACACCCATCCCTCTTCATTGACCGCCGCACAGCCGATAATGGCGATATCCGGTTGGAAACGCGACAGGAACTGAAGCACCGAGTGTCCAACCATATCTTGGTCATTGGCGCGCAGCTTCCCCCCTGCCAGCCAAATATCGAGGTCGGGATTAGCCCCCAGAATATGCGCGATCTGAACGTTATTGGTGATTACGCGAAGGTCGCGTCTTGTTAATAGCTGCTCAGCAATCGCAGAAACCGTGGTCCCTATCCCGAGCATCACGGTCGCCCCCTCAGGAATGTGCTCGGCCACCGCGCGTGCAATCGCCGTTTTAACGCCACTGTGCCTTTGCAAACGACGTTGGTAATCGCTATTGACATGCGCAGAGGGCATATTAATGCCGCCATGGTGACGCCGAGCTAAGCCAAGCGCACAGAGCTGATTAATATCACGACGAATAGTCTGCGTCGTGACCGAAAACTGTGTGGCCAAATCATCCGTTTCTAAGTGCTCTGTTTTTGCTAATTGCGCTAATATTTCGCGCTGGCGCCAATTTAACTCTGCCTCTTGTGACACATAAGCTCCTTGTTGTATGACATTATCGACCGCTCACCTAACGATTCGGTTGACTCCGTGTCAGTACGGGTGTGCTAAGTATTTACTTGGGTCGTCGGTGATCATCATGTCTACGCCCCAACCCCACAAGGCTTCGACCTCAACAGGCTTATTAGGGGTATAACACTTAAGCGCTAAACCTGAATCTTTAACGGCTTTGGCTTTCTCTTGGGTGAGGTGGCGATAGTTGCAGTGAATGCTAAACGTGGCTAAGTCCCGGAACTCACGCCAATTATCAGGGATCGTTTCCCATAAAATCGCCCGCGCTGACTCAGGCATTTCATCACGAACAATCGCGAGTGCCTCAAGAGAAAAAGATGAGACTAATACCTTCTCGGTGCTGATAGGGCTTGCCGACAAGCAAGCAAATATCGCGCGGCACAAGGCAGGTATATCGCTATCCGGGTAAGTTTTGATCTCAAGGTTGATATAAAGCGCATCGCGGTGCGCTTGGGCTAAAACGGCCATGAGCGTGGGTACCCTTTCATAGCCAAACATTGGCGAAAAGTGCCCGCCTGCATCGAGCTGCTGTAAATCGGCCAAGGCGGTGTCTTTTAACGCCCCTACACCATTGGTGCACCGTTGTAAGCTATGGTCATGAAACACCACGGGAACACCGTCTTGGGTCAGTTGCACATCGACCTCGACCCAACTTAACCCCATCTCTCGCACCTTTGCAATAGACGTTAACGTGTTCTCAGGAGCATGAGCAGCGACACCTCGATGCCCACATAATTGCTGTGGCGCGATTTTCATTTGAACAGTCTCATCTCAATCAGTTATTTAGGTATTGTAGGACAGCGCGAGCCGCATTGTCTCGTGTAAATATGACAGAGTGTTTACGAGTAAATCTTTGCGCTTGCAGGATTTTCATCATCAAAACACGCTCTAATTAACAATTTCCTCACATACCATGCGACCGCGGTCAAAAGTCATACAATTGTCATCTCCCTTTTCGTTTGGGTTCATATTATGTTCATTTTTGTTCATTAAGTTGCCGAATGAACATTACCCCATCCTCAAAAGGAGTGACGCATGAAAACCCAACGCTTAACCGCGCTTTCTTCGGCCCTGTTGCTGGCCACTTTTTCTGCCAACGCGACAACCGAAATTGAATGGTGGCACGCAATGGGCGGAAACCTTGGCGAAAAAGTGAATGAAATTGCTGAGAAGTTTAATGCCAGTCAGGATGACTATTCCGTCAAACCCGTCTACAAGGGTAACTACACCGAAACCATGACAGGCGCTGTGTCGGCATTCCGCGCCAACAAGCAACCTCATATCGTCCAGGTGTTTGAAGTAGGCACCGCGACAATGATGTCAGCAAAAGGGGCGGTATACCCGGTTTATGAGCTAATGGAAAACGCGAATGTCCCGTTTGACCAATCTGACTACCTCTCTTCTGTGACGGGTTATTATTCAGACGAAGACGGGAATATGCTGTCGATGCCATTTAATAGCTCAACGCCCGTGCTGTATTACAACAAAGATCTGTTTGCTAAAGCTGGCGTTAACCCTCCCAAAACCTGGGAAGAAGTTGAGCAAGTGTCTGAGAAACTGCTTGCCAATGGCGCTCAGTGCGGCTTCACGACTGGCTGGCAGTCTTGGGTACAAATTGAAAACCTCGGTGCTCGCCACAATGCGCCCATTGCCACCAATGACAATGGCTTTGGCAGTGTCGATAACAAGATGCTAATTAACCAGTCTCCATTTGTGGATCACATTGCCAAAATGGCGGATTGGCAACAGGCTGGCATTTTTGAATATGGAGGCCGCCGCTCTGACAGTGCGCCGCTGTTTTACAGTGGTGAATGTGCCATGTACATGAACTCTTCAGCGTCTTACGCCGGTGTGCGCGAAAGCGTAAAAGATTTCGAGTTTGGCGTTGCCAAGCTGCCTTACTGGGATAAAGCCGTTGAGCAGCCAAGAAATACCATCATCGGCGGGGCCACGCTTTGGGTTCTACAAGGCCACGAGTCAGAAGAGTATAAGGGCGTCGCCCAGTTCTTCTCCTTCTTGTCTCAACCTGAAATCCAAGCGGACTGGCACCAGTTCACCGGTTACTTGCCCATTACCCACGAAGCCTATGAGCTAAGCAAGAAGCAAGGCTTTTATGCTCAAAACCCAGGCACAGACGTCGCGATTAAACAAATGACCGAGGTCGAGCCAACGCCTGCCTCTAAAGGGATCCGCTTAGGTAATTTCGTTCAAATCCGTGATGTGATTAACGAAGAGCTTGAGACCGTATGGTCCGGCGATCAATCGGCTCAAGAAGCGCTGGATGAAGCAGTTGAGCGCGCCAATGGCTTGCTTTCAAAGTTTGCTAAAGCCAATCAATAAGCGGTTTAGTTCCATTCAGTAAAAACCATGTTGTATGACGGAGCGGTATAGACTGCCGCTCCACTTTTTGAGAAAGCCTATGTCCAATAAACCCACATTTAATCATTGTGCGTTTCCCATTTTATTGCTCGCGCCTCAATTGTTGATCACCTTTATCTTTTTTATCTGGCCAGCGGCGCAGGCTGTATGGCAATCCACCTTGTTGGAAGACCCTTTCGGTCTTAGTACCGAGTTTGTCGGTGGCGAAAACTTCACCGAGTTATTGGGAGACACCAGCTATTATCGCTCTTTTTTGACCACCTTATTCTTTAGTTTTTCTGTTGCAGGCATCGCGCTTCTATCGGCGCTTGTGCTCGCGGTGATGGCTGACCGTGTCATTAAAGGGGCGACAGGCTATAAAACACTCTTGGTGTGGCCCTACGCGGTCGCTCCCGCTGTCGCAGGGGTGTTGTGGTTATTCATGTTCAATCCCACTGTCGGTGTATTGGCCCACGCGCTAAAAGCCATTGGTTTAGACTGGAATCCGTTTATCCATTCTGGCGATGCCATGACCATGGTGATCATTGCCGCTACATGGAAGCAGATTAGCTACAACTTTCTGTTCTTCCTCGCCGGGCTGCAATCTATCCCACGTTCATTGGTTGAAGCGGCAGCTATTGACGGAGCAGGCCCAGTAAAACGCTTTTTGACCATCATTTTTCCACTGCTCTCTCCGACCTCTTTTTTCCTGTTGGTTGTGAACTTGGTCTACGCCTTTTTCGAAACCTTTGGGGTGATTCATGCCATGACGCAAGGTGGGCCCGGTCAGTCCACCACAACGCTGGTTTATAAAGTGTATGCAGACGGTTTTGTCGGCCTCAATATGGGATCGTCCGCCGCGCAATCCGTCGTGTTGATGATCCTCGTGGGCGCATTAACCGTGATTCAGTTTAAATATGTTGAAAAGAAGGTGGCTTACTAATGGTTGAACGTCGCCCTTGGCTTACTGTGTTCTCGCATTTGGTGTTGATTTTAGGCGTCGCCTCGGTGGCGCTCCCTGTGTGGCTTGCGTTGACCGCCGCCACCCATGACAGCAGCGCCTTTGTAAGTGGTGTCACGCCGTTATGGTTTGGTGACAAAGGATTATCTGTGTTCGAGGAGGTATTAACCGAAGGCACATCACGCGAGTTAAACATTTCCGTGGCCGGCATGCTGTGGAATTCATTTTTAATGGCAATGGGCATCGCCATTGGCAAGCTCGCGATTTCCATTCTTTCAGCCTATGCCGTGGTGTATTTTCGCTTTCCCGGTCGAATGTTGGCATTTTGGGTGATTTTCATGACCCTAATGCTACCGGTGGAGGTGCGCATCATGCCAACATTCCAGGTCATTGCCGACTTGAACATGCTCAACTCGATGTCGGGATTGACCATTCCACTCATCGCCAGCGCTACGGCGACCTTTCTATTCCGTCAGTTTTTTATGACGGTCCCAGGAGAAATGCTTGAAGCCGCGCGAATTGATGGCGCGGGCCCGTTCAAGTTTTTCAAAGACATTCTGCTGCCTCTTTCGCGCACCAATATCGCCGCACTGTTTGTGATCACCTTTATATATGGTTGGAACCAGTACCTTTGGCCGATTTTGATCACCACCGATGATGAGTACTACACCATTGTGATGAGTATTCAGCGCATGCTCTCTGTTGGTGATGGTGAGGTGCAATGGAACCGCGTAATGGCAACAACTCTAATGGCGATGCTACCCCCGGTGATCGTGGTGCTCGGCATGCAAAAACTCTTTGTAAAAGGCTTAGTGGAAACGGAGAAGTAAATGGCAACGGTAACCCTAGAACAGATGGCAAAGACCTACCCTAATGGGTTCAAAGCCATTCACGGCGTCGACTTATCAGTGAAAGATGGCGAAATGATTGTATTGGTGGGCCCCAGTGGTTGTGGCAAATCAACCTTACTGCGCATGATTGCCGGCCTAGAGGCGATTTCCAGCGGACAATTAGTCATTGACGATAAAAAAGTGAATGATCTTGAGCCTGGCGAGCGCGATATTGCCATGGTATTTCAAAACTATGCGCTTTACCCACACATGAGTGTATTCGACAACATGGCCTATGGCCTTAAAAATCGCGGGACACCAAAAGCGACCATTCAACAGCTTGTCACCGAGGTCGCGACCATGCTCGAGCTAGAGCACCTACTCGACAGACGGCCCAATCAATTATCCGGCGGACAACGACAACGCGTAGCCATGGGGCGAGCCATTGTGCGTCGTCCCAAGGTGTTTCTCTTCGATGAGCCGTTATCCAACCTTGATGCCAAACTGCGTGTACAAATGCGCCTGGAAATCAAAAGTTTGCAGAGAAAGCTGAATACCACTGCTGTGTATGTCACCCACGATCAAGTTGAAGCAATGACCCTGGCGGATCGCCTCGTGGTATTAAATGGTGGTAACGTTGAACAAATTGGTACGCCTTTAGACGTCTACGATGCCCCGGCTAGCTTGTTTGTGGCCACTTTTATCGGCTCACCAGCGATGAATATCGTTGAAGGTCGTATCGACAATGACGTCCTCTCGATAGGTCAACACCTATTGGCTGAGTGTCAGGGCATTGACACACAATCCGTGTCCGTCGGATTACGTCCCGAGCACTTAAAAGTGGTACCGGCCGATCAGGCCTGTTTCACACTGTCAGTTACCTTAACCGAGTCTTTGGGAGCTGATTTGCTGGTCTATGGCCATATAAGCGATACTGACAGCTTCATCACACTGCGTTTAGAGGGGCACAGTAAGGTCGTAGAAGGAGATAACCTACCCTTGGCGATTGCCCCTGAGAACCTCCACGTGTTTGACCATGAGCAGGGAAAACGGCTGGCGCTCACTCTGCGTCAGGTTAATCATCGCCATGTGGCAGCTATTTAATTAGTGAGGATCGCAATACCTATGCCGAATCAGTGTTTGCCCATATCGTCAATGCATGACCACGCCATACGCTGGCGTAACGTGCAATGGCTGTTTACCGACGTAGATGACACCTTGACATGGAAAGGTGAGCTCCCTTGGCAAACACTGAAGGCAATGGCCGATCTCCGTGAAGCTGGCATTCACGTTGTCCCTGTTACTGGCGCGTGCGCTGGCTGGGGCGATCATATGATTAACGCCTGGCCTGTCGATACGGTGATAAGCGAAAACGGTGGCGTGATCCTATGGCAAGAAAACGGTCAGCGCTTCACGAAAATCAATCACGCCGCCCATCAACAGCAAGCTGCGCTACTTGACTGGGTAAACCGCTTACTTCAGCGCTATCCAGCTCGCGCACTTGCTGCCGATCAGTCCTATCGTCTCTGTGAAGTGGCGATTGATATTGGCCAGCATACGCCACGCGCATCCGCAGACGAGATTAATGCATTACTCGACGAGCTTCATGGGCAGGGCGTCAATGCAACGGCCAGTTCGATTCATATTAACGCCTGGTTAGGTAACCACAGTAAAAAACACGCGGCGCAAGAATGGTTAGATCGTTACAGTGTCACAGGAAAGCAAACTCAGCAACGCGCAGCATTTATTGGCGATTCACCGAACGACAGTGAAATGTTTGCCTACTTTCCTCTGAGCGTCGGCGTCGCGAATATCTCCTCTCACCTTCCAACATTGGCCACCGTACCAACTTGGATCACGGATGCGCCGGGAGGGTTTGGTTTTGCCGAATTTACCCACCACTGGCTGTCGGTACTGTCGAACCCACAAGCTATGTCAACGCGCTAACTGAGTGTGGCGTCACAGCTTTTCTGCTACAGGGCTTTTTATATCAATGTGTTATTTAACTTTGTCGCTGGCTCGTTCTACAATATCCGCGTTTTATCATTCACAAAGATGCCCAAACCTCATTGTTTGCGCCCCGCACACGGTTAGTGCGTATAATCATAAAGCGCAAACACGATAACGATTAGGATAATGTTATGAAACGCTATGCCCTTGCACTGGTCGCGGCACTATTGCCAATAATGTCAAACGCTGCCCCTATCAAAAATGCAGACTGTTATTCGGCCAAATATCATGATTATGTGGATGCATCGATCAATTGGTACCAAGCGCTGGTCGATATGACGGTGAAAAAAGACGCATCGCTTGATGAGGTCGCCGCGTGGTTCTTGAAAGGCCGAAAAAACCACTTCAATCTCAATGCACAAGCTTTTGATTATTATCTAGAAAATGACAGTGCCAAGCTCAATTTGGAAGCGCCGGTGGAGTCTTGGCTAAAACTAAGCCAAGAAGACGTAAAGACGCTCGCGCAAAGCTCATTGCCACCCTCGACGCTGGCTGAAAAAGTGTTTAACTTTCGCCAAGGCGAAGCCATGGACGGAAACTATACCCTTCGCAGTGCACTGGCTGATCTGCTAAGCCATCCAAAAGAGATTGACAAGGCGCTCAATCAGTATAATGACCAAATGAACAGTATTAACCAACGTCAGTGTCAGTAAACACGCTCTCATGTAAGAGCCAGCAATCGCTGGCTCTTTTATCGACTCTCTATCGCGTGCGCTGTTTCAGCTGTCATCCTTCAGTAAAAAAAGCCTGATGCTCTGGCTTTTTTTTGCTATGTTGAGGCCTAATTTCAGTCAGTGATCGTGACCCTAGTCTCAATGCGCTTGAGAGAGTCACTATTTGGACAGCCAAGCAGATATAAGAAGAACGTCATGGCAACACACAATAAAGCCGCGGACGCCACACCGGAAACCTTGCACCGGATTTTTACTGTCCCCGAAGCCCCAGATTCAACGCTCAGCCAAATTGAGCAAGCGATCTCTCAGAATCTAAACCGGTTTTTACAAAACCATATTACGGCCACCGAACGGTCGCTCGCTGATATTGAGCGCGATTTTAGCGATCCGGCCATCCCTGAAAACCCCACTTTTGTCTCTGATCACACGCAGTTTCTGCTCGATAAGCTCGTCGCTCAATCGGTACATACCGCTTCACCGCGATTTATCGGCCACATGACCTCTGCACTGCCTTATTTTTTGATGCCGCTCTCTAAAATCATGATTGGCCTCAACCAAAATACGGTCAAAATTGAAACATCTAAGGCATTTACACCGCTTGAGCGGCAAGTGCTTGGCATGTTGCACAACCTGATTTATCAGCAAGACGACGCCTTCTATCAAAGTTGGATGCACAGCGCGAACCATTCATTAGGGGCCTTCTGCTCAGGTGGGACGGTGGCGAATATCACCGCATTGTGGGTCGCGCGAAATAACGTGCTCAAACCTGACGGAGAGTTTCCTGGCATCAACAAGGCTGGCTTGTTTGGCGCGATGCGTCACTATGGCTATCGCGACCTCGCTATCTTGGTGTCAGAACGAGGCCACTATTCATTGGGTAAGGCGGCTGATGTACTCGGCATTGGCCGCGACCAACTGATCTCGGTTCCTGCAGATAGCCAAAATCGTATTTGCATTGATGCACTCGAAGAGACCATTGCCACACTTAACCGGGACAATATTAAACCGATAGCTATCGTGGGGGTGGCGGGCACCACAGAGACAGGCAGCATTGATCCTCTCAATGCACTGGCTGATATTGCGGAACGTGAGGGCATTCACTTCCACGTTGATGCCGCGTGGGGCGGCGCGACCTTGATGTCAAATAATCAGCGCCACAAACTGGCTGGGATTGAACGTGCCGATTCTGTCACGATTGATGCGCACAAACAGCTTTATGTCCCCATGGGGGCTGGTATGGTGTTATTTAAAGATCCGTCACTCGTGGCGTCGATCGAACATCATGCGGAGTACATCCTGCGTAAAGGAGCAAAAGATCTGGGGAGTCACACACTCGAAGGCTCTCGCAGTGGTATGGCAATGTTGGTGTTTGCTTGTATGAACATCATTTCTCGCCGCGGTTATGAGTTATTGATCGATCAAAGTATTGATAAAGCGGCGACGTTTGCCGACATGATAACCACAGATCCAGATTTTGAGCTGATATCGGAACCCGAGTTGTGCCTACTCACCTATCGCTTTGTGCCCGCAAAAGTACAAACCGCGCTGGCTGTGGCAAGTGAGGAGCAAATTGAGTTGATGCATGATTTGCTTAACGACCTAACCAAGTTCATTCAAAAGCGCCAGCGCGAGTCAGGCAGAACCTTTGTCTCACGCACGCGCCTCACCCCAGAACAATGGCAACGACGCACCACCACGGTTTTCCGTGTCGTGTTGGCCAATCCGCTCACCACCACGGATATTTTGCAAGAAGTGTTGGCGGAGCAGGGTGAAATCGCCAAAGAAAGTGAGTTTGCCTACCCACGCCTGATGACACTGGCTGACAGTATTCTCAAAGCCTAAGTCGGTGCGGTTCGAGCAATAAAAAGGCAGCCCCGTTACGGTGGTGGCTGCCCTATTGCGCTAAAAAATGATGACCTGCGCAGTAAACGGGCTACTTCAGCGGCCCTGCTTTTGGTGACGTCGTTGATTGCAAGCAATGTGTTTGGCTCAGTACTGCCTCGCGTTGATGTTCGATATCAATTTGGGCTTGACGCCACTGCATCTGTACCTGAGATGCCGTCATCGTTCGCCCCGGTTCTGAAAACAAAAACCGCTGCAGCGTGTGATCAAACTCTGCACTGTTCTCTTGTTCGCTGTAGACAATGCCCATTAGCTCAAACGCACGTGTCTTCTCTCGCGCCGTACCAATCACGGTGTAGCGCTGAGCCGTATCAAGTGTTTTGTCATAGCGGCAATGGACAAGATCTTGTTGCGCGCCACGCAGTGCTTCATTGAGACCAATGGTGCTGTAATTGCGCCATAAGTCCGACATTTTTGGCAGTGAGCATCCGACCAATAACATCGACAAGCACACTGCGGCCATTATCTTAATCATCACTTCTTCCTACACTGTGCACCGAATACAACGCGTCTCTCTATGGCTGGTCACTTATCAAGACGCATCGCACCGTCACCACGCCCGGCTGTCACATTAGCGCATGGCTACCATTGGTAACGGCACTACCGCTGATAACTTGAGGTCAGTCACGTTTGCCAATCACCACTTCGCCTGATTGCTCAAACATAGCGACTTCCTTACGACGACGCCCAAGCAAAATAGGCTTATCATCGTAGAATAGAAAGTTTTTCCAATACCGTTTAAACACGCCCCATTGGGTTTCGACAATATTATGTTTGTCGTAGCAAAAATAGACCGTAATATTGTCTTCCCAAGGAAAGTTAGCGAGAAACTCTACGGGAAGATCATCATCGTCGTCCCAGGCTTGTTGCCAAACCAGTCGCTGGGTCCAAACGCTTTGATGCGTCGGCCAATCTTGCTTGCCAAAATGATCCGGTGTTGGGCTGTCTTTACTGATAAATTCTTGCCATAACTGCGCCGCGCGTGCCTCAGCCATGGGTTTAATATCAGCGAGATCCTGTTCGGGAATAGGCAAAGACTGGTGGGTGAAGATCCACTTTCTTTTATATTCAGACAACGGGAGATAATTCATGCTAATCAGGTTATACGCTCTATGATGCCGACAACTTTATCATAATCATCACTGGGTTGTTACTAAGTAAACCCGGACTGAAGCGACACAAGAGTGGCGATGCTTCACACATCGCCGTTTGAGGAAAGCAAACTCGGTTAGTCGTTAACCGCTATCTCATCGGTCGATTGAACATCTTGGCTGTCGCCAAGTTTTCGATGACCTTGGTCAAGGTGTACCATATCGACAAAATCATCACTGCCAACCTGAAAGGCCTGACCAAACCCTTTGACATACAGACCATTTTCCGGCTTTAGACGGAATAAATGGAAGTCAGCTAACCCGCTTAAGCTGTCGATAATATCGCCAAAGCGGTGGGTCAGCGCCGAAATCCCCGTTTGCCACTCAGTGGTATCACGCATCACTAATTCAGCATTGGCATCAAAACTAAGGCGCTGGCGCGCATAAATCTGTTTTGCCCCGCTTTCGTCTTCGATCATCATCAGCGAAACCTGGGGGTTTTGTTGTAGGTTCCGAGCATGACGAGCAATTTCACTGATTAAAATATAAAAACCGTCTTCCAACTGTGCAAATGGCGCATAACTCACGTTGGGTTTTCCCTGGGCATCGACGGTTGCTAGCTGCAAAGTCCGACAGTTAGCACGAAAGGCTTCGATTTCTGGGCCAAGGCGGTTTTGTAGGCGTTGTTGTTTTGTCGCTTGATCCATGATTATTGCTCCGGGTCTGTTGGTGTTGAGGTCGCTAACTGCGTTTTTAGTTGATTAAAGGCTTCAACCTGGTGTTCAAGAAGCTGACGTTTGTCGTCTCTTCCCACGTAAATCTTAAAGATTGAATCCCCCTGTTCGGTGAAAAAGCCGATATAGTGGGTTGTTTTACCGCGAAAAGGCTTGCTGACGAAGGCAATGCCGCTCATGCGCTCTAATTTTAGGTGGCCATGCATTTCACCCGGCTTTCCCATTAAGTTGTAGTAGCCATAAGCGATCTTTCCTTTGGGAAACGGGGCTTTTACTTCAAAAATTGAGCCACCGGAATGCACAATCGCTGTGACTGGGCCACCCCATTCGGCCACTTTCATGAGCACGGTTTCAGCATGCTGCCCGTCCACCCACGTTTGATACTCAGCCGGCATGGCACGTACTGCCTCGCCTTCACTCACGCCTAGGGTTTTCGCTATATCAGCAGGCAATATAGAGGCATTATCTGCCAATAGTGCGTTTACCTGCTCGTTCAAAGTGGTTGTCATTGATCACTCCAGCCTATTCTTATTGTGGTGTGTCGTCTCTGAGTGGGCAGGCGTTCACCTGCCCTTTATCTTTGGGTTAAAACTGGTACCGAACATTAAACTTAATATCACGCCCGGGTGACGCGGTTTGCGCCCACGCTTGGGTGTATTGTTCATCGGTTAAATTATCGATCGCGAGATCAAACTTCACCCCATCCCAGGCGCCATTCGGGCTATAACTTGCATACAGATCCCACAGGGTATAGCCGTCGTAGGTGTTGGCATTATTCGTGTCGTCTTGATCGGCATAATGAGAGACGCGACCACCAACACTCACTGGTAACGTCGCCAGCGCGTAGTCGGTTTCCGCAACCCATTTATGAGCGGGAATATTATCTAGATAGCTGCCATCATGCTTATTCTTGCCTTCGGTTTGGCTGTAGCTCAGATTATTGGTAAAACCACCAAGTTGGTGATGCAAGCTAATCTCGATGCCTTCGAGTTTAGCTTCGGGAAGGTTCTCCTTCACCGTAGTACCCTTAGTCCTTTTAACCGATTGATTTATAAAATTATCGACGTCATTGCGAAAGACTCGAGCATCAATATAACCTTGATCTACATACGTACTTGGCGCAAAAGTATAGGTGATGTTTAGCTCTTTGTTAGCACTTTCTTCCGGTCTCAAGTCGGGATTCGGCACAAATTGATTTCCGGGGTAGTGAGTACCACTGGCATACATTTCTTCTAAACTCGGGGCTCGAAATGCTTCGCGATAGCTGGCAGTCAGTGCTAACTGTTCAGTCGCATTCCAAGTCAATGCAGTTGAAGGCGACCACGCCGTATTATCATGGTTACCAATGGTCGATTCGGGTCGCTTATCTTTCGCATCATAAGCATCAAAACGGACACCCGCTTGCCATTGCCATGCTTGTCCCAGCGGCACATCAACTTGGGAAAACAAGCCGACACTTTGTGCTTCGGCGTCTTGGTCATCTGGGCGACCAAACATCGAGCCACTCGCGTCTCGTACTGTCTCAAAGTTGTCTTGATAAGCATCCAGCCCGGTGGTTAATGTGAGTGCTTCAAGCGTCGAGCGGTTCGATAAAGACAAACCCAGCGTTTGCATCTGATTATTATCAAACTCACCTTTATCAACCCGATGCTCATTGACCTCGGTGTCGTTCCAATACAAGCGAGTGTCTAAATCCACCCATGACTGGCTAGGGTTATAGTTGTACGTGAGCGACAGGCTTTGGTCGTCGACTTGGCGATATACGAGGGGCGACGAGGTTGTCGTCGGATTAGAGGGAACCATGGCGTCACGTTTACCTTGACGCGCGATGAATGACCACTGGTGATCCAAAGAAGGCGTAAACACCAGTTTAGCAAACCCGCCTTTTTCTCGATCCGCAGAATACGACAAGGTCTTGCCATTG
Organism: Salinivibrio sp. VYel1; assembly: GCF_009377945.1. NCBI lineage: Bacteria > Pseudomonadati > Pseudomonadota > Gammaproteobacteria > Vibrionales > Vibrionaceae > Salinivibrio > Salinivibrio sp. VYel1. The sequence continues at coordinate 159,698 of NZ_RSAM01000004.1, forward strand.
CCTAATTGGCTATCGTCGCTATCGTGATAGTAGCTTTGTACTAGCCAATCAACCGTCTCCGTGCGACCAAACACCGCACCGCTTGTACGTGAGGCGTTGTCGTTGCTGTGGAAGCCTTGTTTGACATAGCCACCCAAGGTTTCTGTGCCAGAGAGAAAGTCACTGGCTGATTTGGTGTTTTGTGCGAATACACCGCCTAATGCACCAGACCCCCACAGCGTACTGGAAGGGCCACGGACCACTTCGACTGAACTGAGCAATTCAGGATCGATGAATAGGCTGGAACGATGGCCGACCGAGAAATTCTGACGGGCACCATCAACAAGCTGGATGACGCGGCCGTTGTCACTGCTAAGGCCTCGAATGCTAACAGACTGAGCGGCATCACGCCCTCCTCCGAGTACGGAGACATTGGGTAAATGACGAATCAAATCCGTGACATTACTTCCCTGGCGTTTCTCTATCTCTTCCAATGACACTGTACTCACCGCCACGCCAGCATTCGCTTTTTGCGTGTCCATACGGCTTCCGTAGACAGAGAGCGTCTCTACAGAGCTAGCCTCTTTAGACTGGCTGGCGGCACTCGCGCTCTCAGCGACGGCCTGAGGCGCAACAGTCATCGTACTCAGCACGGCCCCGACTGCCAAGGCGACACGGTGGCTATGCTTTACTGTCCAAATATCCTTTCTGGTTTTCATAACGGTTCTCTATGCCTTACTGCAAATGCGACTTATCATCATTTGAAAGTGATTCTATTGATCGAGAACAGGAATGCAAACGATAATTGATCTTGTTTGTATTGGGTAATATATTGTCTGAGTTCATGTCGCACGGTGTGGCGACCTAACCAACATATAAACCACTCGACACTACTGACACTGAAAAATAAGGATAAAGCATGGCAACCGCTGCTGTTCGACTGATTGCCCTCATGATGACACTCGTTTCATTTTCAATTCACGCATCGCCACGCATAGTGAGTGCGGGGGCAAGTGTTACTGACCTACTGATTGATCTGGGGGCAGAAACACAAATTGTGGGGATTGACGCCACGAGCCAGCTTAATAATAAAGATGTCCCCAATATCGGTTATCACCGTCAGCTATCAGTGGAGGGGGTACTCTCCTTGTCACCCACGCTTTTGTTAGGCTCTGAGGAAATGGGCCCCAAACCTGTATTAACAAAGCTCAACAATGCCGGGGTTAAGGTGGTTGCGCTACCCAGTGCACCGACGGTGGCGGCACTGAAACAGCGCATAACCCAAGTTGCCAACCTCACAGACAAGCAAAGTAAAGCGGCGCCTCTGCTTCGTGCGGTCGATGGAAAACTCACGCAACTGAAACGTCGCGCCCCAGCGTCGACACAGCAAGGGGTTTTCTTACTTGTTCACCAAGGTCGTCCCGCGAGTATTGCCGGCGCGAGCACGACACCCAATACGCTCATTGAGCTTATCGGCGCGACGAATCCGGCTGCCAATACGGTTACCAGCTATAAACCCCTCTCACCCGAGGCGCTGCTCGGTTTTAATCCCGATTTTATTTTGGTGATGCAACGTTCTTTGGACCAATTGGGTGGCTTGACAGGACTTGCCAATGCCGTCCCCTTGCTAGAAAACACCCAAGCTTTTCAGCAAAACAAGATCCTCGCGATCGATGGCAGTGTGTTGGTTGGCGGTTTGAGCCTGAAAAGCTTAGATGAGGCGCTTCGTGTGCAATCACAGTTAATAGAGCTTAGCCAGTGATGCCATTACAGATACAGCATCCTTATCAGCGACTCTTTCCCGCGCTGATCATTTTGTTGCTTGCCGTATCGGTGACCTCGATTGCAGTCGGTCAATGGCAGTTAGGTTGGCTCGTCAGTCTACAAAGTCTAACGCCTTGGCAAGACCAGCTTGAGCCTCATGTATTAGCCATCGTGCAGCAAGTCAGACTGCCCCGAACGCTGCTTTGCTTATTTGTGGGCGCTTTACTCGCCGTTTCCGGTGCATTAATGCAAGGACTATTTCGTAATCCTCTCGCGGATCCTGGGATTATTGGTGTCTCAGGGGGGGCGTCTCTAGGCGGTGCACTGGGGCTGTTGTTGTTGTCATTTGGCAGTATAAACATGGCGTTTCACTTATCAGTGCCTCTATTTGCTTTTTTTGGTGCACTTTTCGCAACGTTATTTGTATACCGAATCGGCACCACCGCGATGGGCACGTCCGTTACCGTCATGCTATTGGCCGGTATTGCTATCAGTGCGCTATCAGGCGCGGCGCTGGGAATGATCAACTATGTGGCAGACAATCAAACCCTACGCGATATCGCATTGTGGTCTATGGGATCACTGACCGGTGCCAGTTGGGGGCAAATCGTTTTAACTGGGGTGGCGGCTGTCGCTCTCACGGTGTTTGCTTGTTGTCGTGCTCATCAGGTGAATGCTTTATTGCTCGGTGAAAACGAAGCCGCGTATTTAGGGATAGATATTCACCGCCTAAAACGTTTGCTGATCATTGCAACCGCTGCCGGGATGGGCGTATCCGTTAGTGCTGCGGGATTGATTGGGTTTATTGGCTTAGTAGTACCGCATATTGGCCGCCTGATCGTTGGGCCCGACCACCGTATGCTCATCCCTTTATCTGCAGTATTGGGGGCACTTTTACTCACGCTTGCCGATATTATTGCTCGAGTGATTGTCGCACCTGCGGAGTTGCCCGTAGGCATTATTACCGCTTTGATGGGCGCACCTTTTTTTATCTGGCTTCTTATTCAGCAACGACAAACGATGGTGCACTAATGTCTCGTACGGCGCTTCATGTTCAACACCTTCATTACACCCTTGGTCAACGCCCACTGCTTCGCGACATCAATGTCGCGTTTCAAAGTGGACAGTTACATGTCTTACTCGGTCCGAACGGAGCGGGTAAAAGTACCTTGCTCAAACAGCTGATGAGTGAGCAACACCAACAAGGCGACGTATTGTTTTGGTCAGCGTCAAGAGCGACATGGCCTCGTGATACATTCGCGAGACAGGTTGCCTTTTTGCCGCAAACCAGCGGGTTAACCTTTGCGTTTACGGTTAAAGACGTCGTCGAAATGGGCGGCACACCATTAAAAGCAAACCGCAAACAAATCCGAGCGTTAGCCGAAGAGCAGCTACATCAATGGCATGTATCTCATCTTGCACATCGTCCCTACCCCACACTGTCAGGCGGTGAAAAGCAGCGAGTCCATATGGCGCGTATTTCCATGCAATTGGCGCACACGGAACCGACTCGCGCCATGATGATGCTTGATGAGCCGACGTCTGCTCTTGATATTAGTCACCAGCACCAAACGCTAATGCGGTGCAGAGCACTGGTTGATCAAGGAATGACAGTGATCATCGTACTGCACGACCTTAACCTTGCCAGTCGCTACGCTGATTATCTTTATTTTATGAAACAAGGCGAAATGGTTCTCTCGGGAACGCCTTGGCAATGCTTTACGCACCACCAGATGACTGAGATTTATCAACACCCACTGACAGTAATGACACACCCAACGCATGCTTGCCCACTGATAGTGACGTAATGACAATTTTGCCGACTGTGAAGAAAATGAGATCACGCTGCAAGAGCATAGCTGGGTCACAAAACCACCTGTTGGTGATGGCTTGCTCATCAGACCAATTGCGACTGAGCAGCAACCTAAGTAAACTGAGACCGCAACCGATTAACTATGAGAATGGATGAAATCGGATTCGTTACCTTCGCAACCCTCTGATGAGCCGGGATTGTGAAAGACAACGCCGCTGCGTTACAGCGGCGTTTTTCTGTAAGGTCGCGAGTAACGATCCCAAGGCTTCACAATATAGAAGAATTAAGATGGCAACGATTAAAGATGTCGCGCGTCTCGCAGGCGTTTCAACCACCACGGTTTCACACGTTATCAATAAGACCCGCTTTGTCGCAGAGAAAACAACCGAGAAGGTTTGGCAAGCCGTTGAAGACCTTAATTATGCGCCAAGTGCGGTCGCGCGTAGTTTAAAGTGTAACACGACGCGCACGCTTGGTATGTTGGTGACCAAATCAACCAACCCTTTTTTCGCTGAACTGGTTCACGGTGTAGAAGATTATTGCTATGAGCAAGGTTATACCCTGATCTTATGTAATACCGAGGGTAACCTAGAAAAACAGCGTGACTATTTACGCATGTTGTCAGAAAAACGTGTCGATGGTTTGATTGTGGTGTGCTCGGATCTCAATGAAGATCTCATGCTGCTGTTAGAGAAGAAACGCGATCTCCCGATGGTGGTAATGGATTGGGGGAGTCATCATATCAACACCGATCGCATCGAAGACAATGCCGAGTTAGGCGGATACCTGGCAACCAAACACTTTATTGACAATGGCCATACCCAAATAGGCTGTATTTCCGGTCAAATGGATAAAAATACCTGTAAACAACGACTAGCAGGATTTTACCGTGCACTGGATGAAGCCAATATAACAGCGAACCCTGACTGGATCGTAGAGGCTGATTTCGAGGCAGATCAGGCCAAAATCGCTGCGCAACAGTTCATTGATATGACTCATCGTCCCACGGGCGTGTTTTGCTTCAACGATATTATGGCGCTCGCCGCAATTAGCACCTTTAACCAAGCGGGGTTGCAAGTACCTGAAGATATTTCTGTGATTGGTTATGACAATATTGATCTGACCGAGTATTACTCACCACCACTGACGACCGTCCACCAACCTAAGCGGCGACTCGGTAAAACCGCTGTTAAACTCTTGCTTGCACGCATTAACGATAATGATACGCAACAGCAAGTATTTGAAATGGATCTCGAGCTCATTAGTCGGGAATCTGTAAAAACGATAAATTAGTGTTTTATAATAACTTTTTAAGCTGCCATGTCATTGGGCATGGTGGCTTCTTCCCCTCTCTTGAGCCAAAAAGAACCTTTACTCTAACTTGTCAATTACAAACTTTTTGAACCAAAATCACACTTTGTGTGGTTGGTGAGGGCGACATCACTGTCTAATTATTATATGCTTATCCCTGTTTGAACAAGGCAAACCATGGCGAAAGCATGGGACGCAAAGCCACCGGCCTATGGACGCTGATAAAATTCAATCAGTTAGTTACGGTAGCGGGGTTGCCAGCATCATTGTTATAAAGCTGAAGATAGCGTCAAAACTTACGATGTATCATCGTTGAGATTTTGATAACTCGCTGATAATTCTGCCTGTTTGCCTTGTTACACTACGGTACTATTTTTTAGGCATTTGCATTCATCGAGATTGTTATTAATGGATAAACCAGCTTTAAAAGACGCGATGCGTTTATTTGCCGATTTTGGCAATATCAAATCCCGATCCATGTTCGGCGGATTTGGCTTATTTTGTGAAGACACCATGTTCGCCCTTGTCGTCAATAACACCCTTCACCTACGCGCCGGCAAAGAAAACGAAGCTTTACTCAAACAACAGGGCCTCGCTCCCTATGTATACAAGAAACGTGGTTTCCCGGTGGTCACCAAGTACTTTGCCATTCCTGATGCTTGGTGGGACAATCAACAAAAACTCATCAGTGAAGCTAAAAGTGCACTCGATGTTGCCATTCGCGATCGTTCGCTAAAAACCGAAACCAGTCCGTCGCGCTTGAAAGATCTCCCAAACCTTCGACTCGCCACCGAAAGAATGCTGAAAAAGGCAGGGATCGACTCGCCTGAATCCCTTCATCAACAGGGAGCAGTCAACGCCTACAAAGCACTCGTCTCTGCGCATGATAAAGACCTAAGCTTGGAGCTATTATGGTCACTAGAGGGCGCGATTACTGGCAAACACTGGTCAGTTGTCCCACCCCAACGCCGCCAAGAGTTATTACAACATCTAGAGAAATAACACCTCACAATAACACTCTCTACTCTGACTCTACTTTTTCTGTGAGCAATGTTCGCGTCCAACACCGCCTTAGGGCGGTGTCGCTTCTCTCTTTTCGCTCAAAAAAGCGTCAACCACACTTTTTTTACACTCCATGTGAAAGTCTCCTGCGATCGATCAGGTCTGATTCTAGGTACGATTAAGAGCACAGTTTCTTAATGCAACAGAAAAATCAGCCAGTTAATTAATCTACAGCACCTAATGTTATAACTGGACCCTATTTGCTACCTGACGAGATACCGTATGCCAATAAAAAAGATCTTACTTGGCTTTGCGATTGCTGCACTTATTACCCTCTGGTTTAGTTTTGATCTCAGCCAGTGGCTGACACTTGAAAACGCCAAGGCGCAACAAGCGGCATTGAACGATTACATTATCGAAAACGCGACCACCGCGAGCTTGGTGTTTTTCGCCGGCTATGTGGTGATGACCGCCCTGTCGTTGCCGGGAGCGGCGGTAGCCAGTCTATTGGGCGCGGCACTCTTTGGCTTTTGGTGGGCATTGGTGTTGGTCTCATTTGCTAGCTCGATTGGCGCCACCCTCGCCTTCTTGGTGAGTCGCTTTATGTTACGCGACTGGGTCCAAGCCAAATTTGGCAATAAGCTCGATACCATTAATCGTGGCATTGAGAAAGACGGCAGCTTCTATTTGTTGACCCTCCGCCTGATCCCTATTTTCCCGTTTTTTCTGATTAACCTCGTGATGGGGCTAACCCCATTCAAAACCCGCAACTTCTATTGGGTCAGTCAGCTCGGTATGTTGCCGGGTACCGCCGTATACGTGAATGCAGGGACCCAACTGGCCCAAATCGATGCACTCGGCGATGTAGTGTCACCTTCAGTGCTTGGTTCACTCGCATTACTGGGTGTCTTCCCACTACTGGCAAAGTGGGTCATGGCTTGGATCACGCGTCGTAAACGCTATCAAGGTTGGAACAAACCTCAACAGTTTGACCGCAATATGGTGGTGATCGGTGCCGGTGCAGGCGGCTTGGTATCGAGTTATATCGCTGCAGTGGTAAAAGCAAAAGTCACACTGGTTGAAAAAGGTTCGATGGGAGGTGACTGCCTAAACACCGGATGTGTTCCCTCAAAAGCGCTAATACGCGCGGCAAAAACCATGCGAGAAATTGGCAAGGCCAAAACGTTTGGCATTCATACCCAAACGCCAGCTGTTGATTTTTCGGCCGTGATGGCACGGGTTAAACAAGTGATTACCCACATTGAGCCTCACGATTCGGTCGAGCGTTACACCAAACTCGGCGTGGAGTGTGTGCAAGGCGAAGCGCACATCGTTTCGCCATGGGAAGTTGAGGTGAACGGCGAGCGACTGACCACTCGCAACATCGTGATTGCCACAGGCGCACGCCCCATGCTACCCCCCATTCCTGGTTTGGCAGAGGTCACGCATTACACCTCAGATACGATTTGGTCTCTGACTGAGCTGCCATCACGGTTGTTGGTTTTAGGCGGTGGTCCCATTGGCGCGGAATTGGCGCAAAGTTTTTCGTGCTTAGGCAGCCAAGTGACGCTCGCAGAAATGGCTGACCAACTTCTCAGCCGTGAGGATAAAGATGCCGCCAAACTGGTTGAGCAGGCGTTAGAGCATGACGGTGTCACGGTTTTAACACAGCACAAAGTCAAAGCATTTGAACACAGTGATAATGAGCAAATCGCCTTACTCGATGGCCCTGACGGTGAGAAAACCGTCGCATTTGATGCGGTGCTGGTCGCGTTAGGGCGCAGTGCCAACACCAAAGGCTTTGGTCTCGAAAAGCTCGATATTCCCGTAACCGATCGTGGCACAATTCAAGTCAACGAGTATCTGCAAACCGCCTATCCCAATATTTATGCGGTGGGTGACGTAGCGGGGCCGTTTCAGCTCACCCACGCCAGTGCCCACCAAGCGTGGTATGCCGCCGTGAATGCACTATTCGGTCAATTCAAACGCTTCCGAGCCGATTATTCAGTGATGCCGGCGGCGACTTACACCTCGCCAGAAGTCGCGCGCGTAGGTATCAATGAAAAAGAAGCCAAAGCCAATCAGCAAGAAGTGGAAGTGACCTATTACGGCATTGATGATCTGGATCGCGCGATTGCTGATGGCAATGATCACGGTTTTATTAAGGTGCTGACACCGAAAGGAAAAGATACCATTCTGGGTGTGACTATTGTTGGCGAGCATGCGGGCGACTTGCTCGCAGAATTTACTCTCGCCATGCGGCATGGGTTAGGACTAAATAAAATTTTGGGCACCGTCCATCCGTATCCGACCATGAGTGAAGCGGTGAAGTATACCGCTGGGATGTGGAAACAAGCCCATGCACCCGAGAAGCTGCTTAACTGGGTCGAAAAATATCATCGTTGGATGCGTCACTAATTGAAAAGGAAGATGACAATGAAACACTGGATAGCGGCGTTAACATTGGCAATTGCGAGTACTGCCAGTTTTACTGCCTCTGCAAGCGCGGAAAACAACAGTTGGGAAAGAATTGAGCAACAAGCCAAAGGTCAAACTGTTTACTTTAACGCATGGGGCGGCAATCAAGAGATCAATGCTTACCTGCGCTGGGCAAGCCGCGAGTTACAACGCGATTACGGTGTCACACTTAAACATGTCAAAGTGGCGGATATCGCTGAAACCGTCAATCGCCTGCTTGCCGAAAAGACCGCCGGTAAGGATAGCGGCGGCAGTGTCGATATGGTTTGGATTAACGGCGAAAACTTCAAATCGATGAAGGAAAATGATTTGCTGTACGGCCCTTTTGTCAGCACGCTTCCCAATTGGGAAATTGTCGATAAAAGCTTACCGGTTGAAGAAGACTTCACTGAGCCTACAGACGGCCTCGAAGCACCCTGGGGGGTGGGACAGCTGGTGTTTATCCATGATCAGAAAACCTTGGCTAATCCGCCTCGATCATTTGCCGAGCTGCTAGATCTAGCTAAAGCATTCCCTGGCCGTATCAGCTATCCCAAACCCCCTGAGTTCCACGGCACCAGTTTTCTGAAAGCGGCGTTACTCGAGCTCACGGACAGCCGCGAGGCGCTTTACTTGCCGGTTGATGAGGTGGATTTTGACGCCGTGACCGCACCATTGTGGCGCTATCTCGACCAACTGCATCAAGTCGCTTGGCGCGAAGGCGCGCAGTTCCCATCGGGTAGTGCTGAAACTATCCAATTGTTGGACGATGGTGAGCTTCTCGTCGCGATAGCGTTTAACCCCAATGCAGCAAAAGCGGCGGTGGCCTCTGGAAAACTTGCCCCATCAGCGCGTGCGTTTGCCTTTGACCAAGGCGCCCTGTCTAACATTCACTTTATGGCGATTCCATACAACGCTAATGCCAAAGCCGGCGCCATGGTCGCCATCAACTTCTTAATGAGCGAAAAGGCACAGCTGCGCAAAGCCGATACCCAAGTATGGGGCGATCCACCCGTGGTGAAGCTGCCTGACACCGCCGAAGTCAGCCGCTTTAACACCCAACCCGAGCCACACCCAAGCTGGCAAACCGCGCTTGAGCGCGCTTGGCTGAAACGCTACGGCCAATAGAAAGAGGTTGATATGGCACGTTTGCTGTTTGCCATTACCCTAACGGTGTGCTGCCTACCCTTGTTGCCAGGGGTGGGCGGCTTATTCGCGACCGCCTTTGCATTCTTACCCACACTAGGGCTGACGGAGGCTAACTTTAGCGGCTGGCAAGCTGTCATGGCATGGCCGGGGCTATCACAATCTATTCAGCTAACGCTCATCTCGGGGTTAGGCAGTAGCCTGCTCGCGGTGGCACTTAGCTTTATGATTTTACAGGCTACTTGGCACACGCCTATTTGGCAAAAGATCAGTGCACGCTTGCCTGCGCTATTGGCATTACCACACGTCGCGTTTGCGATTGGTCTGGTTTTGCTGCTATCCCCGTCGGGTTGGCTGTTTCGCCTGTTAAGTCCCCTTCTCGGCGATCAACCCGTGACTTGGGCGCTGGTACAAGACCCTTATGTTATTGGGCTCACCTTGGCGCTGACGCTAAAAGAAACCCCGTTTTTACTATTGATGAGTCTATCGGTGCTGCGTCAAATTGATGTGTCTAGACTGACGATGGTATCAACCAGCCTCGGGTATAACCGCACCGCAACTTGGTTAAAAGTCATTCTTCCGCTTTGGCTGGCCAAAATGCGTTTCCCGATTTTTGCCGTCATCGCCTATAGCCTTTCAGTGGTTGATGTGGCGATGATCCTTGGGCCGAATACGCCGCCCACCTATGCGGTATTGGTATGGCAGTGGTTTAATGACCCTGATTTAGCGCTATTGCCTAGAGCCTCAGCCGGTGCCTTGCTGTTGTTTGCTCTGTGTGGCTTGGCTTTATTGCTATTTCGCTTTTTGGCGTGGCTTGGTTGCCAATGTCTCAATCGCTGGCAATACACGGGGCGCCGCCACGCATGGTTACCCGGCAAATCACTCTGGTGGCCGGTGTTTATCACTCCCCTTGCAATTATGCCTGTGTTGCTGATGTGGTCATTCGCGCTGCGCTGGTCATTTCCCGATTGGCTACCCAGCCGATATAGCTTACGGTTTTGGGAGCAAGAGCTTAGCTATGTGTGGTCATTGGCGGGGAACAGTATTGTTCTGGCGGTGGTCAGCGCCAGTGTCGCCTTGCTATTTGCCATCGGATGTCTGGAACGGTCAGTCAATCAGCAACGCTCAGTGCCGAGAGCGATCATCGCCATTCCGTTATTGGTTCCTCAACTCTCTATCTTGTTCGGTATTCAGGTGGCGGTGTATAGCCTTCCCGGCCAGTGGCACGTGCCGGCAACCCTTTGGGCTCACATTTTTTTCGCGTTTCCTTATGTGTACCTCGCACTCGATGGACCGTGGCAGCAATTTGATATGCGTCTTATGCAAACCGCCAGAAGCCTCGGTCTTAGCGCCACGCTTGCATGGTGGCGGGTGAAAGTGCCACTCCTTTTGCCCGCCATTATCTTGGCGTGGGCGGTCGGGGCAAGCGTTAGCTTAGCGCAATACCTCCCCACACAATTGCTGGGCGCGGGACGCATTAATACCCTGACCACAGAGGCGGTTAGCTTATCGAGCGGCCTTGATCGCCGTATCAGTGGCCTGTATGGGCTGATGCAAGCGATGCTTCCACTTGTCGTTTTCGCCTTAGCCACTGTGCTGAGCCGCATCGCTGAACGTCGCCTTTTACCTAAATCAACACCAACTTATTCAGGAGCTCAACACCATGACACTGTGTGTCAACCAACTCACCATAAACGCGCCTGATCAATGTTTGGTGCGTGAGCTGTCATTTTCGGTCGCTCCGGGAGAAATACTCACCGTGATGGGGCCCAGTGGCTGCGGAAAATCGAGTTTGCTGAGTGTATTGGCGGGGCACATCCAACCGCCCATGCATTACAGCGGTCAGCTGACGTTAAATGGTAAGCCCTTTGATCACTTACCGCCGGAACAGCGCCGTATTGGGATTCTGTTTCAAGATGATTTGCTCTTTCCGCATCTCAACGTCTGGCAAAACTTAGCCTTTGCCCTGCCTTCATCGATGAGCAAAGCGCAAAAACGTGATCAGGCCATCGCAACATTAGGGTCTGTCAATTTAGCGGAGTTTGCGGATTATGCCCCCAGCCAGCTTTCGGGCGGACAGCGTGCGCGAATCAGTGTGTTGCGTGCATTACTCGCCGCGCCCGATACCATCTTGCTTGATGAACCCTTTAGTAAGCTGGATAAGCCGCTGCGACGGGATTTTCGGGCCTTTGTGTTTGAGCAAATCGCGCAGCGCAACATTCCTGCGTTGATTGTGACGCATGATGCCGAGGATATTGCGGATCAGAGCCGCTGTTTAAATTGGCCGGCTCGCCCGACTGACCCCGCACCGCACGAGGAGATGCAGAATGCTTGATCGTTACGCCATCGCGATAATCCGCTGGCCATTGAAGCAGGCAGCGGTGCAGCTCACAAAATGGAGGGTAAAACCCGATACCGTCACGCTCTCAGGCTTTTTGATTGGCTTGCTGGCCGTGCCCGCTCTCGCGCTACAAATGTATTGGCTGGCGCTTGTGTTTATTATCATCAACCGACTTTTTGATGGCCTTGATGGTGCGCTCGCCCGCGAGCAAGGGCTCACGGACGCGGGGGGCTTTTTAGATATTACCCTCGATTTTATCTTCTACGCGGCCATTCCTTTTGGCTTTGCGCTAGCCGATCCGGCCAATAACGCCATCGCCGCCAGTTTTTTGCTGTTTTGCTTTATGGGGACTGGCGCAAGTTTTTTAGCGTTTGCAATTATGGCCGGCAAACACCAGATTGATAACCCGGTTTACGCCAATAAGTCGATGTATTACATCGGCGGGATCACCGAAGGAACGGAGACCATCGCGAGTTTTGTGTTAATGTGCCTTTTCCCAACATACATGGCGTGGATTGCCGGCATCTTTGGCGCAGCCTGTTTAATTACGGCAGCAACACGAGTCTGGGCGGGGTACCAAACGTTGCGTACGCTCGATACGCCCTCCTCCTAGCTTATAGCCACTGGTGCTGCAGCTGCTCTTTATCGCCTAAGTAATCGAGCAGCCAGCGCACCGGTGGTGATTCTTTATCCGAGCGCCATGCAATGCAGCACGGACTGCTTAATAGCGGCTCTTCAAGCGCAAGCTCCACCAGCTCTCCTCTCGCAATCGCATCTTCTGCCATGTGTGAAGGCATCACACCAATGCCTAACCCTGCCTTAAAACATTGCATGGCACTGTGCCAATTCGGTACCGTGAGGCGGCGCTGATTATCCAATAGCCAAGTGGTACGGCGCGGTAAACGGCGCGAAGTGTCTTCCAAACAGATAGCCGAATACGGCGCGAGCTGATCATTAGCCAGTGGCTGGGCACACTGGACGAGTGGATGCGAGGGGCTCACCACAAACCGCCAACGCAGGGTGCCCATTTCCCGATAGCGAAACGCGCCGCTCACTGGCACGGCAGCCGTGGCACCAATCGCAATATCGGCTCTATCATCCGCCAACGCATCCCATACGCCGTTAAATACTTCCATGGTTAGCAACAACTCGACATCAGGAAACGCATCGTAGAAATCCCGCACCAGCGTATTGACGCTATCTTCGCGCACGACGTTATCCAGCGCTAAGGCGACACTTTGTGTCCAACCATTGGCCACACGTTGTGTTTGCTGGCGAATAGTTTCCATGTTCTTAATCATCTCACGCGATTGAGAGACAAAAAACTCCCCCGCCGCCGTCAACCGAACCTGACGATGAAGCCGCTCAAACAGGGTAACCGCCAGTTTGTCTTCAATCTGGCGCACCGTGTAGCTCACCGCACTCGGCACTTTGTGCAACTCGTCGGCCGCCGCGGAAAAGCTTCCTCGCCGTGCGACCACGTCAATCACTTGAAAATCTTGGTAAGAAAACATTCAAATCAATTTTTTTGAAAGCAATGTTCAAATCATAGCGTTTCACAGCATAGATTGTTAGTCATAAACTGCTTGTTACACTATTCTTTACATCAAGAGATAAAAAATGAACAAACAAGTGCCGTTTATCACTCTGTTCTGGCTAGCAGGGCTAAGTATGCTGGGCTTTTTAGCCACTGATATGTATCTGCCTGCTTTTGAAGCCATGCAAGTCGATTTTGCTACATCGTCCGCAAATATTGGGTTGACCTTAAGTATATTTTTGCTTGGTATGGCTTGCGGTCAACTGGTTTATGGTCCGCTGTCCGACCGCGTTGGCCGTAAGCCTGCGCTATTGATCGGCTTGCTTCTTTATATTGTCGCGACTGTCGTATGCCTTTTCGCAAGTAATATTTATCTGCTACTCGGTGCACGTCTTGTTCAAGCATTGGGCGCATGTAGCGCGATTGTGATTTGGCAAGCGGTGGTCATTGATCGCTATGAGGGTAAACTGGGTCAGAAAGTGTTCGCCACTATCATGCCATTAGTTGCCTTATCTCCAGCTCTAGCACCATTATTAGGTGCCTACTTACTCCAGCATTTTGATTGGCGCAGTATTTTTGTGGTTTTATTTGCACTAGGACTTGTTTTCGTTGCACTTACTCTACGTGAAAAAGAAAGCTTAGCTAAGCCAGTACAAGACACTAAAATTATTGATAAACTTAAAAGTGACTACCAACAAGTTTTTAAATCAAAAAAATTCATCGGTAATATGCTCATTTTCGCGGGTTGTTCCGCGGCATTTTTTGCTTACCTGACAGGATCACCGTTCGTGATGTCCGCCATGGGTTATACCGAAGCGGATATTGGTCTGAGCTATATTCCACAAACCATTGCTTTTGTCGTCGGTGGCTACGCCTGTCGCCATGCCCTCAACAAGCTTAAAGATCACAGTATCTTGCCTTGGCTGCTTAAGCTGTTTGTTATCAGTGTCGTGGTTATCTTTTTGATCAGCTGGCGTACCGATGTTACCAACATCTGGGTAATTTTAGGTCCGTTCTGTTTCCTCGCGGCGGCGAACGGTGCCATCTATCCACTGGTCGTCAATCGCGCCTTGGAAGATTTCAAATCCTGTAGCGCGACCGCTGCGGGGCTGTTGAACTTCTTACAAATGATGGTCTGCTTCGTGGCGAGCGCGGTGGTGTCTGCGTTTGCAGCCTCCGGCTTGATCGCCGTCACCACGGTGATGCTGTCAACCTGTGCGGTGGTGATTATTGGCTTTGGCTTGGTCTGGCATGCAAACCGTCAAGCGCAAACGCTAGCAGCCGCGTAAGGCAACGGGGTTTAGAGACTAAAAAGGCGTCTTTCCAGACGCCTTTAAGTGGTCTTTTGCTTATCCGCTGGACTGCGGCATCGCGCGCGAGATGATCGCGGTCATATCAATGTGCGAAGGGAGCGTACCATATTGATGATATTCTGACGTTTCGACACGAGCTTGCACGAAGGACTCGGCAATGTCTTGTGCTCCATAACGCAACAGTGTCGCAGCTTGCCACAGTATCGCCATTTTCTCTATCACTTGGCGAGCACGATAAGCTAGCATCTCAGCATTACCTAGGTGTCGTTCCAGCAGATCTACCGCTCTATCAAAAGCGTCATTCGCCCCTGTCGCACAGCGTAATTCTGCAATGAAGACCGATACAGTATCCGGCTCTCGAGTCAGCACTCGGAGTAAATCCAAACATTGCACATTGCCCGATCCTTCCCAAATGGCGTTAACAGGTGCCTCACGATAAAGCCGACTGGCGACATTTTCGTTTACATAACCCACCCCACCCAAGCACTCCATCGCTTCATAGGTATGTTGTACTGCGCGCTTACAAATCCAATATTTACCAATAGCCGTGCCAATCCTAACCAAGGCGGCTTCATGTGGGTTATCCAGTTGTTCAAGCGCCCGAGCCAATCGCATGGAGATCGCGAGCGCGGCTTCTGACTCTAAGGCCAGATCAGCCAAAACATTTTGCATTAATGGCTGATGGTGCAAAGGTTTACCGAATACCTCACGCCCTGCTGTATGCCAAATGGCCTCTTTGGTGGCTTGTGCCATAAGAGCACTAGAGCCTATCATGCAGTCATAGCGCGTTAATGCCACCATTTGAATAATGGTTTTAATCCCCTTTCCTGGCTCACCTAACAGCCACCCCTGCGCATCACGAAACTCAATTTCCGAACTGGCATTTGATTGGTTTCCTAGCTTGTCTTTCAGACGCTGAATGTGAATCGGGTTTTTACTCCCGTCTTCTCGCCAACGTGGAACCAGGAAGCAGGACAAACCGTGGTCAGTTTGTGCGAGAACAAGAAAGGCATCACTCATGGGGGCGGAACAAAACCATTTATGCCCCACCAGTGAATAACGTTTACCTCCTCCGGGCGCTTCACAAGGCGTTGCATAGGTTGTATTAGCCCGCACATCCGATCCTCCTTGCTTTTCGGTCATTGCCATTCCGATAGTGACACCCGCTTTCTCAAACCAAGGAATGTTACGTCCATCGTAGCGACCACTCACGATTTTAGGCAGCCATTTTTCTGCGATATCTGCTTGAGCTTGTAATGCGGGTACGCTGGCAAATGTCATGGTGAGCGGACAGCCAGAGCCCGGATCGGCATGGGTGTGAAGAAATGCCATGGCAGCACGAACCACATGACACCCCGAGTTTTTTTCACACCAAGGCATGGCGCAATGGCCATGCTCGATAGCATGTGCCATGAGTTGATGATACGCAGGATGATAATCAACCTGATCAATTCGATAGCCAAAGCGGTCAACAGGCCGGAAAGTGGGCAGAAACTGATTCGTATCCATACCCGCCTCTAACAGGTCGCCGCCAATACGTTCACCAAAGGACGTTAAACGGTCTTTTCCCCATTGCCCGCCAAATTGTGTAACCCAATACTGTAAAATACGGTCCGCAGTGAAGGCATTATAATTTTCCAACGGCTTTGGTTGATTAAAAACAACATGTGTATCCGTTTGACGGTTCTTGCTTTCCATAGCTTGTTGCGCTCTCCATGTCTTTATCGAAAGTCATCATGTAAGTAGACGACGCGTTCACCTTTATGACTGTCAGTAGTCCAAGACAAGGCTGCCGTTATCATCAAACTGCCAACAATCGCCATAAGCCACTTCCCAAAGGTAGTTATCCGGATCGGCAAAGTAGCCGCTGTAACCTCCCCAAAAAACGTCTTGTGCAGGTTTAACAATACGACCGCCACATCGCTCTGCCAACGCCAACACATCATCCACTTCCTCTTTGGACCGCGTATTATGCGCCAACGTAATGCCACCAAAACCCGTCTCCGCCACAGCTGTGCCAGGTTTAATGTCATCAGCCAAGGCATCAATGGGGTACAGCGCCAAGCGTGTGCCTGCCGTACTAAAAAACACAATCCCCTCTTCGGGATGACTATGCGTGGGAAATCCCAACTGGCGATAGAAATCATAAGAGTGAGAGAGATCTGCAACCCCCAATGTGATGATACTAATTCGTGCTTCCATACCGTTGCTCCTTGGTTTAATCCGTTGGGGCGGTCAGTTTGTCTTTACCTAACCATGAAAAAGCGCGCAATAAATGGGGCACCGCCTCATCAATGATTTCGCCATGTGCCATGACAAGACGCTGTGGTGCCCAATGAATCAAGGTGCGAATGTGTGTTGCTAATTCGTCTTTGTGAAACCAAAAGCTTAATCGCCAATCAAGTGGTGTCTTACCATTGGGGGCTGTCACACCTGACCACTCGGCAATTTTGCGTTTAAAAGGTGGAAGTGCCTCTGGACGAAAATTTTCGATAAGATCAGTCACAATCAGCGTTTGGCTTTGCCGATGAAAAAACACGCATTCTGTCATCACTGGAGACCCTGTAATCAAACACTGGGCAATGTCATCTTGCCAAGCGGGCTCAAGCAGATCTTCAAACTGATAATCAAATCGTAAATCTTTTCGCTTTTTCGCCACTTGTTGGGTGCCAATAAGTTGCGCCTCGGGAAAGGCCTCAACCCATTCGGCTAAGTAGAGGTGGTGCAACTGGTTAGGGGCGATTAAATAGCGAACGGCCCCTAACGACGCCAGTTCACTGCGCAGTGCGCCAGTGAGCTTTATCGGGCTGTGAATCCATAGGGACTGATCGGCAAGCCTCACCACCACCATACGTGTGGTGTAGGGCAGCGTGAAAAAGGGAACAGCCTCGCCATCAGCTATCCAAATTGACGTATCGAGTTGATACACAGCACTCTCCTAATGACCGACTTTACACTGTAGCGTGTCAGCCAACCGGTAAGTGTGCGAATAATCACAGCCTTACAGAGTGCCTAACTGGACATGGCGCGTAATGTTTTTCAGTGTGACCCCTGCAGCTGCAAGGCGAGATTGCATATCATCCAGTGCGCGCTGGTAGTCATCACTTTGCTCAAAGCTAGCTAGCGTTTGCCTGTCTTTAAACATCAGCCGCACGGTTAAGCTTTGTGGAAAGCGTTGATAATTCACCTCATGCGTGAGCCATTCAAACCCCTCGACCTTTTCCATTGTTAACTCACAGACGTCAGTCAGTGCTTCTCGAATAGCTTTGTCATACTTCTTGTCTGTTTTTCGCATGATGCTTCTCTTCTACTGCTGGGTTTTCTTGTGTTTGGGGTCCGTGCGGCTGTGCTCGACAAAAATCAGCTCTTCGGTGGCAAAGCCTCGCTGTTTCGCCGCTGCAATAAACTGCTCCTTCACGGACTCCGAGACGGTTGGCGTGCGCGATAACAGCCATAGGTAATCGTGGTCAGGCCCCGAAATAAAGGCATATTGGTAGTTGTCATCCAACTCAAACACCACATACGATCCATAGAAAGGCCCAAAGAATGAAACCTTCAGGTACCCTGTTTTATCACTTTCAACGAAGTATGCCTTGCCTTCGGCTTCTTGCCATTGACCCTCTTCAAGGCTGTAGCCACGATTAATCACTTTGACGCCGCCGTCTTCACGTAAGCTGTATGTTGCGGTGACATCCGATAAACCCCGCTCAAAAGAGTGATCCAGTCGCGCCACTTCATACCAAGTGCCTAAATAGCGGTTAAGCTCAAAGTTTGTTACGGGTGTAACCTGTTTTGGCATGCCTAGACACCCAGTTAACATTAAGGACAATAACCCAATCATCCAGCGTCTTTTCATTGTTATTCCCTCTTTAAATCCAACATGATGAGTCTTACTCAACAACAAGTTTGATCGTTTACATGCTTTGTCAATTTTTGGTCAACTCGCTGTTTTTCTGCTTGCCAATGCGCCAAACCGGTGCTTATATAAGCGATCTTTAGTCACAGAGGTAATCACAATCCATGGACAGCGACCGATGTCGTGTTATGCCCTCCCCCGCTTCCTTTAACGAGGAGGTAATCGTATGTTAACACTCTTTATGGAACCCCAAACTTGGGTGGTCTTTTTTACCCTTCTGACCCTTGAAGTGGTATTGGGTGTTGATAACTTAGTCTTTATTTCTGTATTGTGTGAGCGTCTCCCCAAAGAGAAACGCCGCTTCGCGCGTACCTTGGGTATTGGTCTTGCCGTGATCAGCCGGATTGGCTTGTTGTTCTCCATCGCTTGGGTCATGTCGTTGACCGCGCCACTGTTTACGATTGGTACGGAACCGGTTACCGGTAAAGACCTTATCATGCTGTTTGGTGGTGGCTTTTTGCTGCTAAAAAGTACCAAAGAGCTGTGGGCATGGTTGGGCCATGGCGAACCCGTGAGCCACTCGACACAAGTTCGCACCGGCATGGCAGTAATTTTGCTGCAAATCGTTGCAGTAGATGCGGTGTTCTCGATGGACTCAGTGATCACTGCGGTCGGTCTCACCCAAGATGTACCTGTGATGGTCGCCGCCATTGTAACCGCCGCCATCATTATGATGATCGCGGCCGAACCCGTGAATAATCTGGTCAGCCGTTATCCTGGGTTTAAAACCTTGGCCTTGCTGTTCTTGGTGCTATTGGGCTTGCTGCTGATGGCCGAAGGTGCTGGCATTCATATCAACAAAGGCTACGTGTACGTTGCGATGGCATTTGGTTTGATACTTGAGCTCTGCCACATTCGATTGCGCAACAAGCAGCGCTTGAACATCAAGCGTATTCGTCCGCACTTTTCGTTGAAAGTGTCACGTCGGATTGCTGACAGCCGTTAATTCTCAGGGGCCGTCGCCACACTTTTGATGGCGGCGGCCCTATCTTTAAACTGGATTTTTCCCACACAGCATTGACCCAGCTGCGCATAGTGCGCTTGGACACGCCCCACAAGCTGATCAAGTGGCATGATTTGCCCACTCGACTGCCAGTGCTGACCGCCATCTTGGCTTAGCCAGCAAACGCCTTGGCTATCCACCAGCCGATCGTCTTCTGTGATCACGTTTTCACTCAGTGCTTCAAGCGACGCCGAGTCTGGCGCGTACGATAGTTCGTCATCGCCGTGCCAAATCAGGAGCGCTGGATATTCAAGAAACGCATTCATTGCTTGGGCTTAAACATGGCCAAATTGAGTTCAACAGACGAACCCATCCAACCGACGTGATCAGTATGATCAATGTAGTCATCACCCGTCACGCCATGCAAAAACACGGTTAAATTACCCCGGTGCGCCTCAAGCCACGCCATCACCTCATCGAACGCGGCTTTGTCAAAGGCGATCTGAAAACTCCTCTTTGGATGTGGGCCGACACATTTGCGATGAAAGCGGCCAAGATCGATCGGCAGTGACGATGCAGCGGCTGCTTGATAGATAATATCCGCCTGCGCTTCGGTATCGGCCTCATAGTAAACATGGGCGTGGTAAGCCTGATGAACATTGGGAAAAGCGTGTAAAGAAGACATAAGCATCATTCGATTCAACAAGATGGAATTGAGAATAGTTTACGTGAAACCAAGGCAAAGAAATAGTGACCAAAGGTGTGGCTATTCAATCATGGCGCTAATCAACGCTGCCTAACAAAAGGATAATAAGAAAAAGCGGCCGAGGCCGCTTTTGAAAGATACTGTTATTCCGTTACGGTCACTTAGTTTACCACTGAGTCATTAATGCCCCCGGCATTGATGGTACCCGAAGCACCAAACTCAACCGCTTGACGGATCATTTCAGCGTGCACGGCTTGCTCAGCAACTGCCTCCGATTGCGGGAAGATGAAGGTGCTATGGCTCGCGTTTTCCCCTTTAAAGGTGACAAAAGAACTGCTCCCTGCCTGCACAGGCGAACCCGTATCCACTGCTTCGCTAGGTCCTTTACCAAGGAACTTTCTCGCTAATGGCTCAGAACCAGCGAAATTATCAACAATGCCCGGAACCGTGTAGGCGACGTCGTTCGGTACCGTGTCATCACTATCAACTTGCTGCATATAAATTGATGTCGTATTACCATCAATGTAGGCAGCATTTGTATATGGGTCGACAGTATCGAGTAAGGTTTGGGCCGCATAGCTAAATTGCTGAATCACACCCTGAACCTCGGCACTTGCACTTGCTGAGCCGGTTGCCTCGAATGTCTGGTAGCAGATCACATTGTTTTCTGCGCTATTATCGAGCGTGCAATTGTCACCGGCAAAGGTCTGATAAGCGGTACTGCCTTTAAACGCAACACTGTGCTTAATCAAAGGACCAAACGAGTCCGACCCGAGGAGCAAGTTGGCAATTTGTCCCCCAGAATTCGCCACGCTTAGCGCAGAGAAATCATAGTATGGGCCAACACCTGTCGCCGCATTGTCACGGTTTGCCGCCGCAAACGCAGTGGTACCAACAATACCGCCCAGCGAATGACCTAGTAGGCGTGGTGCCGAAGTAGCAAAAGACGATATCGTCGCTAATGGCGTCCCCGCGAATCCCCCCGCCAATTGGGTGCGAGTCAAACCTGCCCGCAAACCCATTACATCCAACTCACTTTGGCGCACATTGTCACGCGCCACGGCCAAGTTACTAAGGTTCAGGTACGCTGTCACATCCACGTTAGCAGAACGCTTCGCATCCAAGCTACGCTGACCATGAAGCGGCAAATCAATCGCCATAATGGCTTGATTTGCATTGGCAAAGTTAGGCGCAAAGAAGTAGGCATTTTCTTTTGCCGAGGTAATCCCGTGCTGATAAACCGTGAGTTGGGTATCGCTATCAACCGTTGCTGGCGTAAACAGCAAGAAAGGTACCTCTTGCACCGATTTTATCTGCGGCACAGGGCTATAACGGGTAATAATCCGCTCAGGGTCTAATTGACTACCGTCAGCTTTGGTTAGCGTCACACCTGCCAGCTTGAACAGCTCGTTGACGATCTGTGATTTATCGTTACCCGTTAACACAGCGACGTTGACACCCGCGCCTGTCAACTGAGCGGTGATGGTCGCCTGCTGTTCAGGGTCTTGCAGCGCATTCAGTACCTTGACCAAGCTAGGGGTAGCTGACTCAAACGGCTGACTGTTCCAATTGCTATCCGTTTCCAGATAGTAAGGTAGCTTGATGGTACCTTTGCTCACATTAACATTGACGCCGTTAAACGCTGCCTTAAGCTTCGCCTTAATATTATCGGCATCATTGGGATCGAAGTACTTGGTAAACTGGGCATCGGCGTCCAATGCCGTATCGTAATCCTGAGTGCCGGTAATATCGATGGTGTAGGCATCCGATAAATCAGCATTATTGGGGTTGGCGCCCGCTTTCCACACAGCAGCAAGGTTCCCTGCAGTTAAGCCATTTGCCGTCGCTAGCTTGGTGTAGTTTAAGCTGTCACCCACCGATTGGGTTGAAAACCAGGTGGAGTAGACGATTTTGGTCGGTTCAACACCTTGTGCGGCAGCTACCAGTTTTTCAACTCCCTGAATCACCGCTTCTGGTGCTTCAAGTAGCGAGTCCTCATAAGTGACAGTCTGGGATTTTAATCCCGCATAGCTCGATGGCATGCCAATCGGATCGCCGTTTACATCCTGAATATCATCGGTTAGAGCAATAATGTACTCACTGCTGGCATTGAGATCCGCAATAGGTAACACCGTCAGTGTATCGCTGGCCGCATCGCTCAGTACTTGAAAGTCGGTACCTTGTTGGAGCACGGCTTTAACGTTAGGTGTTCCCGTCATTGATTCGGTCAGTTCAATGAGATAAACCCCATTACTTACAAGCCCTGAATTAAGGCCCGCGCCACGGAAATTAAATACCAAAGGCATCGAGGTTGACCAACCATCCATGGTATTCATGGCAGCCTTTGGGTTGGTAAGCGCGTTGTCACCTTCCGTGGGTATTTTTAGCGTCCCATCTTCACTGTCCATCAGCAAAAAGGTAGGAACAGGCATAGTCGGTTTAGCATCCACCAAGGTGAAGTCGACCGAAGTGGGTCGATCAATGGCGGTTTGAATATAACTTTCAAATTGAGGTGTGTTGGTATCACTGGCATTTTCATCGCCACACCCAGCCAAGATGATCGCAGTTGCCAAGACTGACAATTTTAACTGTGTTTTAAGCATCATGATATCCCGGTTAGAACTGGTAATTAAGCTGCACAGAGCTGATGTAAGCGGTTCCGTTAGAATCAAACTCGAGGTTTTGTTTCAGCGCATTTTGTTCTGTGAATGAGCCATCACGGCTACGCACGATGGCAAAGCCGGCATCAATGCTGAGATCGTTATCGTATTGGTAGGTCAAACCTGTGGCATACCAATAACGGTCAGCGTCTGGGATACTCAGCGTGGCTTCACCGGCTTGTTCGTCATAGGCAAAGCCAAGGCGGCCCGTCCAGTGTTGATTAAACTGATACGTCGAGCCGATTGACCAACGATCGTTATCTTTGTACGACTCGTCTTTAACAAAACACACGTTATTGTCAGTACATTCATCAGATGTGGCGCGCAGCTCAGTAAAGCTGCTCCAATTGGTGTGTTGATAGCTATAGTGGACGGCAAACGCATCGGTCAGTTGGTGAAAGCCCGAAACTTCCCAGTAAGAGGGCAAAGATAGCTCGAGGCGTCCTTTAACCGACGCTGCGTTAGCAAACATACCGTTGTTGCCATCAAAGGTCCCATCTTCAAATGTGCCGTCATCAAAATCGAGATCCACCTTGGAGCGATAACCAACACCAAAACGGTGATTTTCATTGATTTCATACAACGCTCCAAGATTCCAACCGTACCCAAAGGTTTCACCTTTTAGACCCAGCAATTTTTCGGATGGACTGGTCGGGTCCAAAGGTCCCTTATGGCGAGTCAGTGTTGCTTTAGCATAGGTGAGGTTGACGCCCGCACCGAGGCTTAATTCAGGGGTAACTTGATATGCAATCGCCGGGTTTAAGTTAGTTGAGAGCAAATCGGTGTCGCCGGCCAAGTCGCCTGCTTGAATATCATCAGGATAATCGGTCGCAATACCATAGGTGGTGAAGAGACCAATCCCCCACGTCCATTTTCCCTCTTGAGGACTGACATAAAAGCCCGCTGGCACGACCTTCATTGGCGCCACATCTTTGGCATATTCATTGTTGGTGCGATCTTTTACATCGACATCGGGATCAATCAGGGTCAATGCACCAGATAATTGGGCGCGGTCAAATCGCATCATGGCCGCAGGGTTACGTGCCAATACCGCGGCATTGTCAGCAACCGCGGCGTCACCTGCAAAAGCGCGTCCTAGCCCTGACGCTGATTGCTCGGATACTTGAAACCCAGCACCGTAGGCTTGGGTTGCTGCAAATACGCTGAGCGCAATGAGAGAATACTGCTTCTTGTTCACTAGTCAGACCTCCGAGGTCTTGTTTTAATATTGAGTTACAGATGTTAATTATTGGTAAACACCTTGTCAAATCAGTCGATTACAACAAGGTGTTAAAGAGGGCGGATTATAGAGGGCCGAAGTGTGAGATAAAGGAGAACTTAATTGGTAAGACCAGTTCAGCCAAAAAGTGGCGGCTTTGCAGGCAAAATTGCGAAAAAACCGTAGTTATTGTCGGTATTTTTATCAAAGCGTTAAGCGTACACTGTCGTGGTAGATTGTGCTTTTTTGCTATGACTTAACAAGGAGCCACCATGATTGAGCAAGGACAACCCTTACCCATATCCACACTCAGCGAACTCACTGCTGAAGGAATGCAAACCCACGATATCCCTGCCCTTTTCTCCAACAAGAAGGTTGTGCTGTTCGCGGTGCCGGGTGCCTTTACCCCGACCTGTTCAGAGTCACACTTACCGGGCTTTGTGGTGAAAGCGGATGAGATTAAAGCAAAAGGCGTCGATATGATTGCTTGCGTCTCCGTCAACGATGCCTTTGTGATGCAGGCGTGGGGCGAAGCACAAAACGCCAATCAGATTCATATGCTGGCTGACGGTGATGGCAGCTTTACCCAAGCGCTGGGCTTGGAAATGGACTCAGGTAAGTTTGGGGGCATTCGCTCGCAGCGTTATGCGATGGTGATTGATAATGGCATCGTCACGCATTTGAACGTTGAAGCACCAAAAAGCTTTGACGTCTCCAGTGCCGAGGCGGTTCTCGCCCTGCTGTAGCGGTTAGCTGGCGGTGGCGTTTTCTCGCCACCGCTTCGTTATTTACACTGACTTCTCATTGACTTTACGACGAAGTACATACTTTTGCACTTTGCCCGTCGATGTTTTCGGGAGCGCGGTAAAGATCACCTTTTTCGGTGCCTTGAAGTGCGCCATTTGTTCTCGACAAAAAGCAATAATTTCGGCTTCGGTCACGGCTGATGCTTCGGTCGTTTTGACAAACGCACAGGGGACCTCACCCCACTTTTCATCGGGCATCGCAATCACCGCCACTTCTTCAATATCAGGGTGTCGGTACAGGACGTCTTCCACTTCGATACTGGAAATGTTCTCCCCACCACTAATGATAATGTCTTTGAGTCTGTCCTTGATTTCGATGTAATTATCGGCATGCCATACCGCTAAGTCGCCAGTGCGAAACCAGCCGTTACTCATGGCATCTTCCGTCGCGCTCGGGTTCTTTAGGTAGCCTTTCATGACAATGTTACCGCGAACAAAAATCTCACCCAGCGTGCCACCATCTTTTGCCACCGGTTTAAACGTCACCGGATCGGCAACCATCAGTCCACCTTGCATTGGGGCCCGTACACCTTGGCGCGCTTTCATCCGTGCTTTATCTTGTTGCGAGAGTTGATCCCAGTGGTGTTGCCATTCACACACCACACAAGGGCCGTAGGTTTCAGTGAGACCGTAAACGTGGGTCACTTCAATCCCCATCGCTTCCATCCCTTCAATGACAGAAGCCGGTGGTGCCGCCCCTGCGGTCATTGCTTTAACCGTATGGTGAATCTCAGCTTTTAGCGCCGGATCTGCGTTATTCATCATGTTCAGCACAATCGGCGCACCACAGAAATGGGTCACTTTATGGGTTTTTATCGCATCAAAGATAGGCTCTGCCCGCACATGCCGTAGGCTGATACTCACCCCCGCCGTTGCAGCCACCGTCCATGGAAAACACCAACCATTGCAATGGAACATCGGTAGCGTCCAAAGATACACAGGGTGCGCATCCATATTCCAAGACAACACATTGCTCACCGCATTCAGATGGGCGCCACGATGATGATAGACCACCCCTTTTGGATTGCCGGTCGTGCCTGAGGTGTAATTGAGTGAAATAGCTTGCCATTCATCGTCTGGCAATGCGTACTGATAATCACAATCTCCTTGTGCTAAAAAAGTCTCGTACGTAATTTCACTGATACATTCGCCATGTGGATAGAGCGGATCATCAATCGCAATCACCAGTGGACGGTGTTTGATCATTTTTAATGCCCGCTTTGCGACTGCTGTCATCTCCTTGTCGACGATAAAGACTTTGCTTTCCGCGTGTTCGAGAATAAATGCGACGGTTTCCGCTTCTAGCCGGGTATTAATGGTATTGAGAACGGCACCTGTCATCGGCACGCTAAAATGCAACTCAAAGACTTCGGGCAGATTGGGGGCCATCACCGATACCGTATCACCCAATCCAATGCCGGCCTGGCTTAATGCCGAGGCAAATTGGCGACATCGCTGATCCACTTGCTGCCAACTCCAACATAGATGACCATGAACGCTAGCCGGATAATCTGGATAGACGCTAGCGGCTCGCTCGAGGAAAGAAAGTGGGCTGAGTATTTGATGATTGGCTGAACTTTTGTCCAAGCCAAGCTCATAGATGTTGCTGGCTGACATAACGCGCTCCTTGCTGACCTTGTCTAGATAACTAGATCAACCTAGCATGTCATCAAGCTTACGCTATACAACTTAAGTCGATATGGTGGCGAGAACGCAAAAAGGCCCAGCAATGCTGAGCCTTGTGATTAATGTTCCGTCGGGTTAAAAGTGCAATGACGCGCCAAGCACAACTTTGCGCTCTTCGCCCAACGTGGTTTTATTTTGTACACCACCGGCGAGATAGCTTTCGTTGAAGAGGTTTTCAACATTCACACTCAGTTTCAAGTCCGTTTGTTCACCGGCTTTGATAGTATGGCCCACACCTGCATTCACTGTGGTGTAACCTGGCTTATGATAAGTGTTTTTCATATCGCCATAACGATCACCGACATAACGCGCACCCACGTTCACATAGGTTTGGTTATCGACATCATAACGTGACCAAATGCTGGCGCCCCACTCTGGTGTCTCAGCAGGCTGTTTGCCATCGTTCGCCGGGTTGAATGGGTCTTCGATACGTGCATCTAAATACGTCGCTGAGCTATGCACAGACCAACGATCAGTCACTTGACCGGCAAGGCTGACTTCAACCCCTTTATGCGTTTGTTTACCTAATTGCGTAGTGCGTGAAGTGAGACTGCCTTGTCCGGTGATCGCCTCTTTGACCACTTTGTTTTCTTGTTCAATTTGGAACAAGGCGGCACTGAATAACGCTTGGTCGTTCAATAACGCTTGTTTATAGCCGAATTCGTACAGCTTACCTTTTACCGGTTTTAGCGCCATGCCGTCATTGATATCGGTATCACTATCCACCGGGTTTTTCGGTTCAAAGCTCTCGGAATAGGTCACGTAAAGCGTTTGTTCCGGTGACGGATGATACATCACCGCGGCTTTAGGCAGCACGTTATAATACGTGTCCGTCTCGTTATCCTCGCGGTCATAGCGAAGTCCTGCAAGCAGCTGCCATTGTGGATTCAATGTCATTAAGTCTTGCGCATAAAAGCCAATTGAATCAGTAGGATCAGGATCACGCGGAGTTGCTGTGCCATAATGGATGTCCGGCTCCGGATACGCACCACCAATCACGGCGGTTTGGTTTTTCTCCATCACACGCTGACCGACATAGTCATTACGCAGCGCATTGGAACCAATCAGCACTTGGTGATCGATATTCCCGAACTGAAATGCACCGGTGACATCAATATAAGCCGTATCCAGTACCCAATTGTCGTGACGGTCCATGGCAAAGTATTTGAACGATTGGGTATTGGCGTCATAGGTTTCACGCTGTCCAAATCCTTCGTGGTAATGACGTTTGTAGTCTTGGCGATTGTAACCTGCTTTGACTTTCCAATCCGGCGTTAATTGGCTGACAATATCGACTCCGTAGTTCTCGACATCAATGTCCATGAACGACCAAGGCGCTTCCCAGATAAATTGGCTACCCAGTTGCGGTTTACCATTGATAATGTTGGCGCCGTTATCGCTGCTACTGTCATCAATCACACGATCATAATGAAGAGAAAGCTGGGTATCGGGAGTGATGTCATAATCTAGCATCAAGCCTGCAATTTGACGGTCGAGCTCAGGTTCACTGCCATCTAAATAGCGACGTGATGAGCCCTCGCTTTGCTTCGATAGCACCACCCGACCACGTAAGGTGCCGCTCTCGTTGAGAGAACCCGATGCATCGGCGACCGTATGTTGATAATCGTTAGTACCGACTTTCTGGCTGATTGACGCTTGGAACGCTGCTGTTGGACGTTTAGTGACCATATTCACCAAACCACCCGGTGCGGACTTGCCATAGAGCAAACCTGCGGGTCCTTTTAATACCTCAACGCGTTCCATCAGCTCAACAGGATGACGATAATAAGACCATTGCTGCTGGCCATTACGCAGGTAGCCTGTTCCGGTATCAAGTTCAAAGCCGCGTAGCATGAAAATCTCACGATTGCGGTCCGTACCACCTACACCAATGCTGGCGTCATTTACCAACACATCTCCTAGTGTCGTGGCGTTTTGCTCTTGAATCAGCGTTTGATCCATCACAGCCACTTGGCCCGCTGTTTCTAGTTGGCTAACATCCATGCGCATCGCTGTTTCATTGCTATTGGCGTTGAAACGAGCCTGATGGCCTTCAACCACATAGACTTCATCAACCGGTTCTGTCGAGTTAGTTGCAGCTGCACTGGCTAGGGGTGACAGCGCGACAGCCACAAAAACGGCAAGGGGGTGTTTTTTCAACATGAGACTTCCTGTAGCTAACGATTATTTGAACGCACCGGAAAATAAACGATAACCAGTCTCATTTCTATTTGTTTTCACCTGTACGCAACTGATTGCACATTTCTTGGCCAGACTTGTATGGATTATGTTACAAGGACGCTAATTTTCATCAGCTTATTGATGATCCACTGTTTGATAATCTCGGCCTATAGCGCGTAACCAGCGGGCGAGATCTTGCGTGGCTATGACCCAAGTTTGATCATGACAAAAAGGCTGGCATTCCACCGCTTGAACCTGCCATATCGCATTCGCGATCACCAAACTGACGCGATGCTCAGGATCGTTCATTACATCAAATACCGATACGGCACCTGATTGTGCCTGCAAATAGGTGTCGAGTTGCTGCGACGACGCAAACGATAGGCGAGACGTGCCCAAGGCTTCACTCAATCCGGCTAAGTTGACGGTAGCTTTGCCCGGTAACACCACCAAGAAAAACTGTTTACCCTTTCTGTCTTTCAACAGTAAGTTCTTGGTCGGGTTTGCATCAGTATGCAAACCGAGCGCGTCTGCTTGTTCACATGTATAGATAGGCTGATGGCGGTATATTTTTACTGAAATACCGTGCGCTTTGAGGCTTTGAAGCAGCGCAGACTGTTGACCTGAAAGTGGTGGCGTCCCTGTCATAATCTTCCTTATTAGTTTGCTAGTTCGTCTCCATCCGTCCCTTACAGGCACAGACTGTTAATTTTATCGTACGCCCAGCAAGCCCATATTCATTATTAGGCTTTCTTATGTGACTTAAGAATAATTAAATACACTTATTTAGAATAAAAATATAACTTTATCGCAACGTTAATCACAAGGAGAGAAACATGGTACTCAAGGTGAGTTTTCACTCGGGTCGTCAAGTGACCTATCATCGACATGCTAAAACGCTACACGCTCACTTAGCGACGACCAAGCTGCCTACACGCTGGTCCAAGCGCCCTCTACCCTCTGTGCGTAGCACGCGATAACGCATTACTCCGACTTAGGTTGATGCTGGGGCTGCGAGGTAACTGGCTGAAAGTACTGTGCACGGAGCGCTTGTAACTCACCACGTTGAGCCGCACTGTCCAAATACGCGTCAATCTGCGCCACTAAGTCATTCGCTTGTGGCGCATATCGGCTGACTTGAGCATGAAATGCTTTCGTAAGACTAGCATGTCATCTCTATCGACATGCGCAGGCGCTTTGCTCGTTATTCAGACGTTGCGGTTAACGGCAACGAAAGCGTTAGAACCGCATCTCGGCTGCGCCCTGTCTCGACGAATCCCAGCGCTTGATACAATGAAACGGCTGGATTTTCTGCAAAAACACGCAACGCTAAGTGCGCATAGCCAGACGTTTGCGCATAGGCGACCGCCCAATTGATTGCCTCGCGGCCGATCCCTTGCCGCTGCTCACTCGGCTCAATCTGTAAATCACGGATAAAAAGTGTTTCACCGTCTGCCTTCAAGCGAATGACGCCACAACGCTTTCGCTCATGGCGAATTTCATAATTATCAAAAACTCGCCAACTTTCCATAAACATCTGTGGATTCCAAGCGATTTTCCTCGCTTCATAGTAAGGGGCCATATTCTCTTGGATCAGCTTTTGGCTGTAATTCGCATCCGTTGTCGGACCAATCGCAACATCCATGTCGTTCTCCTCTTATCCACGCTTGGCTAAACGTGCTTTAACGGCACTTACACCTTGCCAATCTTCTAACTCTTGTTCGGGGTGCTCGGATCGAAATTGCTGATACAGCGCAATGCCCTGCGGATCTTCCAGCACATCAACCGTCACCCCTTTCTCTTGCAGCGCCGTCTCGTTACCGCTCGCACTGGTGATATCCCCTACCACCACTCGAGAGAAACCGCGCATGCCGATCAATGCCGCGCACACATCGCATGGGCTTAAACTGGTAAACAAAGTTGTTTGGCTGAAGTCGATTCGCCCGGCATCACGTATCGCGGCCGTTTCACCGTGGTTGTAGGGATGATTTTCTTGCACCAAGGTGTTGTGTCCTTTACCCACTATATGACGTGTTTCATTGTCAATAATCACCGCGCCGATGGGGCATCCTCCTTCCTCAGCGCTTTTTTGGGCTAGCAGCACCGCAATGCGCATCAAGTCCGCATCCGTTAGTTTTTGGCTGAAGCTGTTATCCACCAGCACCGGCAAACTGCGCGTTGGCATATGCGCCATGGCACGCAGCGCCGCTTCGTTCACCGTACTGTTTGCATTTAATAGCATCCGCTCTCTCCTTATTCCATCTGACAGATAACGTTAAGCTGCGTCATACCACAAGATCATCAATTTACTCGCAATTAATGAACCAAACAGTGATAAGGTTTGTATTGGTCAGTTCGATATTTGTTATTGGTTTAATCGACCTTTTGCGCCTTCGTCTGTACTTGTTAGCCAAGGGTGGTGATAGCAACTCTGTTCAGGGATTTTTATGATAAAACGTTTGATTATTATGTTAGTCGCATGTGGGCTCGTTTTTGGGGGAATTTTTGCCTACAAAGCAGTAGGCAATCATTTTATGAACCAATTCTTTGACAACATGCCTGCCCCTACGGTCACCGTGACGGCCACCACAGTCTCAACCCACCCTTGGCGTGAACAACAGACCACTATTGGCAGTTTTGCGGCCATTAATGAAACCCAGCTAACCACCGAGGCAAGCGGCATTGTCAACGATATTATGTTCGATAACGCGACATCGGTGAAAAAGGGACAATTGCTCCTCACGCTAGATGCCAGCGTTGATGAGGCAGAATTACGTCGACTCGAGTCCGTGGCAGAACTGGCACAACTTGAACTGCGGCGTTATCAGCGGCTATTTAGAGATAAAAACATCTCCGAGTCAGAGCTAAAACGTAAAGAAAGTGAAGCCAAACAAGCGATTGCCGCTGTCGACAGCCAAAAAGCGCGCATTGAGCAAAAGTCATTAACCGCGCCTTTCGACGGCATCATTGGGATCAGAGACGTCAGTCTTGGCCAATTAATGTCCCCGGGGACAGCGGTTGCGACACTCACGTCGGTGACCCCGATTCACCTAAACTTTACCCTACCCGAGCAGCAACTCAGCACGCTGAAAAATGGTCAAACCGTTTCTGCCACGATTAGCGCACAGCCTGACGAGGTCTTTGCCGGCACAGTGACTGCAATTTCACCGGTTGTGACGCCATCGAGTCGCAGTGTCGACATTCAAGCCACCTTTGATAACCCAGATGCCGTTTTACGGTCAGGTATGTTCGCACGCGTGAGCCTTGATCAAGGTGAAGAAACGCAAAATGTCTTGCTGGCACCACAAAGCGCGATTCAATTTAATCCGTATGGCAACGCGGTATTCGTGATCCAAGAGCAAGACGATGCATTGACGGTACAACAGCGCTTTGTGCAAACGGGCGCGCGCCGCGGTGACATGATTGTGATTAAAGACGGCCTTCAACCCGGTGACCGTATCGTTACCTCCGGCCTCCTAAAGCTCCGTAACGGTAGCAACATCAAGGTCAGTGACAATGAGCGTGTTCAGCCGAGCGAAGATCTTGATCCCAACGTTGTGAATCAATAGGAGCGATTCGATGCGATTTACCGACGTCTTTATCAAGAAACCCGTCTTGGCCTCCGTAGTGAGCCTATTCATTATCTTGCTCGGCTTACGCGCCATCACCGACATGAATGTGCGGCAATTCCCCGAGATCAAAAATGCAGTGGTCAGTGTCTCTACCACTTATATCGGTGCAGATGCCGACCTGATTCAAGGCTTTATCACCACGCCGCTGGAGCGTGAAATCGCTGCCTCAGAAGGGATTGATTACTTAGTCTCGACTTCAACTGCCGGTGTGAGCACCATCGAGGCCTATTTACGCCTTGATTACGACCCGAATGAAGCACTCACGCAAATTGCCGCTCAGGTGAATAAGGTGCGCTCGGAGCTCCCTGATGATGCCCGCGAGCCCGTCGTCACCCTGCAGGTGGGGGAAACGGTCGCAGCGATGTACCTTGCGTTTTATTCTGAGGTCCTTACTGATAATCAAATTACCGATTACTTGGTCCGGGTGGTCGAACCACAACTGTCGACGATTCCCGGCGTGCAGCGTGCTGATGTGTTGGGTGCCAGTAGTTTTGCCATGCGAATCTGGCTCGACTCGGTCAAAATGGCCGCGTACGATCTCACCGGTACGGATGTGATTACCGCCCTGCGCAGCAATAATGTGCTTGCGACGCTAGGGCGCACCAAAGGCCAAGACGTGGCGATTGATTTGAACGCCGCCACTGACATTCATGACGTGAAACAATTTGAAGATTTGGTGATCAGCAGTGATGGCCAATCTGTTGTGCGTTTGAGTGATGTGGCGACCGTTGAGCTCGGCGCGGAAAGTTACCAAACGTCGGTGAACTTTAACGGGCTCGATGCCACCTTTATCGGCATCGAAGTCTCGCCAGATGCCAATGCGCTGGATGTAATTGAGGCGGTGAATCAGGTGTGGGATGCCGACATTACCACCCAATTACCTCAAGGGTTGTCAGCGTATATCGCCTATGATTCAACCGAGTATATTGATAACGCCATTGATGAAGTAGTGATATCGATTATTCTCGCCTTAGCCATAGTGGTCTTTGTGATTTATGGCTTTTTAGGGTCGTTACGTTCGGTGGTCATTCCTGCGGTCGCGATCCCCGTATCGCTCATCGGCACCTTCTTTTTAATGTGGCTGTTAGGATTTTCCATCAACCTACTGACACTACTTGCCATGGTACTGGCGATTGGTGTGGTGGTTGATGATGCGATTATCATGCTTGAAAACGTGCACCGCCATATCGAAGAAGGTAAAAGCCGAACACAAGCCGCCCTGGAAGGCGCGCGCGAGCTGGCGTGGCCGATTATCACCATGTCGACTACCTTGGTCGCGGTGTTCCTGCCCATCGGCTTTGTCGGTGGCTTAACCGGGGTGTTGTTTGTTGAATTTGCCTTTACCCTCGCCGCGTCGGTGATCTTATCCGGCGTGGTGGCGCTTACGCTCTCGCCCATGATGTGTGCCTATGTGCTCAAGCCCTATCAAGCGGACAAAGCGACCCAAGAACGCTCCCTTGAGCATTGGCTGGATAAGCAGTTTGACCGATTGCATCATCGCTACCAACGCACACTCCATAGCTTGTTGAATACCAATGCGGTGATCCTCACGTTTGGCGCGATTGTTTTAGTGTCTTGCTATTTCTTGTTTATCACCAGTCCTTCTGAGCTTGAGCCCGCCGAAGACCAAGGGTTTGTGTTCTCCATACTCGAAGCCGACAGTCAAACCACGCTGGATGCGTTGTCTGCCAGTACCGATGAATTAAACCGTCTGATTGACGATGTACCAGAAATCGACAACGTCTTTATTATCAATGGCTCTGGCGGCACCAATAACGCAATCGCGGGTATTGTACTTGCGCCATGGGATGAGCGAGAGCGCAGCACTCAAGCGATCTTGGAAAACGAAATTCAGCCCTTTATGGACAGCCAACCGAGCTTAAGTAGCTTTGCCTTGGTGCCCCCTTCACTGCCGTCTCCGGGCGGCGGCACACCGGTTGAATTTATTATCGGCTCAACACAACCCTTTGAAGCGATTAATGAAGTGGCGAACAATATCGTGGGCAAAGCAATGCAAACGGGGCGGTTTATCTTTGTCGATACCGATTTGAGCATTGACCGCCCCAAACAAACGGTCAAGATCGACCGTGAAAAGGCGGCTTTGATGGGCGTCGATATGCAACAGCTCGCCGCGGATATGGGCTCATTGTTATCCGGGGCGGATGCGGGACGCTTTTCACTGGAAAACCGCTCTTATCGAGTGATCCCCCAAGTGGCGCGAAATGAACGCCTCACACCGGAACAATTGCGCCAGTTTTATACCCGCAACCAAGACGGCGAATTGGTTCAACTGTCAACGTTAGTGACCTTAGAAGAAAGTGTGCAGCCTCAAGCATTACGCGGTTTTCAGCAGCTGAATGCGGTGAAAATTTCCGGTGTACCTCGCCCTGGCGTGCCTTTAGGGGAAGCCCTGGGTGTGCTCGAAGAGATTGCGGCGACAGAATTGCCAGCAGGCTTTAGTGTTGATTATGCCGGACAGTCACGTCAGTTTATGAGCGAGGGCCAGCAACTGGTCGTGACCTTCTTCTTTGCTTTGATTGTGATTTTCTTGATCTTAGCGGCGCAGTTTGAGTCGTTTAAAAACGCGATCATTATTTTGGTCACCGTGCCAATGAGTGTCTGTGGCGCGCTGATATTTATCAGCCTAGGGTTTACTACCTTGAACATTTACACTCAAGTTGGCTTGCTCACTCTCGTTGGTCTCATTGCTAAACACGGGATATTGATCGTCGAGTTCGCCAATCAGCTCCAGCAAGAAGGACGGACCAAACGTGAGGCGATTGAAGAAGCGACCGCCATCCGTTTACGCCCTATCTTGATGACCACGGCAGCGACGGTGCTTGCCATGATCCCGCTCTTGATTGCCTCAGGCGCCGGCGCTGGCGCCCGTTTTGCTATGGGGCTGGTGATTGCCAGTGGGATGACATTGGGCACCTTGTTCACCCTGTTCGTGGTGCCTGCCATGTATCTGTTCTTGGCCAAAACCATCACGCCGGCATCCACCGAGTTGTCGCCAGCGCACACGCATCATGGTGATTAAATGGTAAATCGTACCCATTGGGGCCACTGAAACGTGGCCCCTTTTATATCGGAAATCAGTCCTTTTATGCCTGATTACGCGCTAAGAGGATGTAAAACGCGCGAGGACGAATTCCACCAGCAATCGAACGCGCAAAGGCACCTGTTCTCGGTCTCGATAGAGCAAAAATAGCGTACGCGCTCGACTGCACCATTGCGGCAACACGCGCTGTAATTCGCCCTGTTCTATCAAAGGTAGCGCGGAATAATCAGGAATATAGCCGATGCCAAATCCGGCTTGCACGGCATGGGTTAACATTTGAATTTCATCCACTTCGGCACGTATGCCCGTGGTGGCTTGATAATCAAACGCTTCCCCCGTTTGATGGTGTGTGAGCTCCCAAACCGTCATCGGATGACAAATCACCACCGGCTGACCACTCAGATCATTGGGTGAGCGCACGTCGTGATAATCACTGTCAGGACTGGCACACAGAATGAAGTGAATATCGGTGAGCGGCCGTGCAATCCAGTTTTCTACTACCGGATTCCCGACCCGAAACACCACATCCATGCCTTCCGCTTCAATATCTATCAAGCTATTGGAAAAGTTAAGATCCAGTTGAATCTCGGGGTACTCACGCATAAAGTCGAAAAAGACGCGGCGTAAAAACTGCTTACCGGCATTGATCGGTGCGCTAATACGAATTTTGCCTTGGGGGTGATGTTTCTCACTGACGAGATCATCATTGAGTGCCTGCAACTCATCGAACAATCCTGCGGCACGATCAAAGTAGCGATGACCAATTTGAGTCAGCGAGATACGATGTGCATCACGATTGAGTAAACGCAGAGCAAGATCTTGTTCAAGCTGGCGAATACGACGACTTAGGGTGGATTGCGGCATGGCAAGCTGCTGCGCCGCGGCTTTAAAACTCCCCAACTGCGCCACAGTACAAAAACAGCGCAAATCGTCTAACGAATAGCTAGGTTTCATATTTGGAATCTACCGTTCTGATATTGCCGGTTTATTCATATTTTGAAACTTATACACTAGCGCCCATCACTCAACAAGTCAGGTCTTGCTATGACAACTACTGCTTCACTGTGGAAAGCCGTTGCCCTTCTCATTTTATGTGCCTTTTTTTGGGGTAGCACGTTTCCAATAGGTAAAGATGCGCTAAATGTAGTGAATGCGCTCACCTTGGTCTTTTGGCGCTTTGCCGTCGCCGCGATTTGTCTAGGCTTTTATCTCAAGCTCACCCGTACCCGCATCCCTACACTCAGCGCTAAACAATGGCTGTGGGCAACCACCGTCAGCGCTGTGGGGATTGGCGGCCTTAACCTCTGTTTGTTCACCGGACTCGAGTATACCCAAGCGACCAATGGGTCATTAATCATGGCGCTCAGCCCGTTGGTGACTTCACTTATCGCCTGTATCGCGATTCGCGCATTGCCGCGTAAGGGACAAGTTTTCAGCTTGGTGGTGAGTTTATCGGGCGTGCTCGTGGTGATCACCAATGGGCAGTGGCAGATGCTCAGCCAATTAAACTTTAACCAAGGCGATCAGATGATTTTCACTGGCATGTTTGCATGGAGTGCGTACACCTTCTTCAGCCAAGGTATTGGCCGCTGGATGCCGGTGATCCCCTACACGTTTTTGGGCATGCTCAGTGGTGCGACTGTGATTGGCATCATGTGTGCACTTACCCCAAAGGTTCATCCATTTGGCGAAGTCTTGACTGCAAGTCCGCT
Source organism: Salinivibrio sp. VYel1 (assembly GCF_009377945.1). Classification (NCBI taxonomy): domain Bacteria; kingdom Pseudomonadati; phylum Pseudomonadota; class Gammaproteobacteria; order Vibrionales; family Vibrionaceae; genus Salinivibrio; species Salinivibrio sp. VYel1. The sequence goes on from NZ_RSAM01000004.1 coordinate 196,883, forward strand.
GACCGTCTCCGAACTCCTGTATATCGGTGTGCTGGGTACCGTCGCCGGTTACTTACTCTGGCTCAACGGCGTGCGCCATCTCGGCTCTGCCAATGCAGCACTCTTTTTTAACTTTGTGCCTGTGTTCGCGGTACTCACCGCGTTTTTGATGGGACAAGCCGTGAGCCAACTTCAGGTGGTGGGCATTGTCATTGTAATCGCAGGACTGTTGCTGCCGCGCCTCCCTCACCCACGCCACTGGCGCGTTGCACGCTCTGCTTAGCGGTGTCGCTATTATGCCTCTGAGTGCATCATGGGTCGCGCGCGGTGACGCGTTTTCATCGCGTGCAACTCATGCCTCATCATAGGGTTACCCGCCGAATCGGGTGACACGATAGGGTTGCATATCCACATCCGTGGCCTCCCCATCCATCATTTGCCCTAATAATTTCCCGGTGACCGGCCCTAACGTAAACCCTTGGTGGCCGTGACCAAAGGCAAGCCATAACCCTTTACGTTGCGGCGCCTCACCTATCACCGGTTTCATGTCCGGCATACACGGACGTCCACCTTTCCACGGCGTTTCATCAATACGCGCGCCAATAGGATATAAAGCCTTCGCTTCATGCTCTGCTGCTTGCAGCTGGCTTTGATCCGTGGGGGCGTCCAAGGCGGTTAACTCTGCGCCCGTGGTCAAGCGGATACCTGCACGCATAGGTGCCAGCAAATACCCCACTTCCGCATCCATAATCCAGTGATTAAGTGGCTTTTTCTCATCGCATTGGTAATGCATGTGATAGCCACGCTTGGTAAACAAAGGGACTTCTAGACCTTGTTGACGCAACCAGTAAGAGGACCAAGGGCCCATTGCCATTACGACTTGGTCAGCATGTAACTGACCGTCATCGGTTTCGATAACCCACTGCTCGCCTGCTTGTTTCAATGCCTGCAAGTTCGCGCGTTTAATCTCGCCGCCTTTAGCAATCACATCGTCAGCATAGGCCTTGACCAAAGCGCCTGGGTCAGTGACTGTCCAAGGTTGTTTCCAGTGGATCGCGCCCGCCAGCGAAGTCGTTAAATTTGGCTCCATCGCCGCGATCTGTGCTGCGTTTAGCACCTCATAGTCAACGCCATAGTTGGCACGATCTGCGGCGGCACGCGTGCATTCATCATCTAAGGCTTTTTGCGTGCGGAAAAGCTTGAGGTAACCTTCCTTACGAATCAAGGACGCTGCGTTCGCGGAGGCAATCATTTCCTCATGAGTGTCTAACGACTGCATAATTAACGCCGCGTACTCTGGCACCAATTGTTTGTATTTACTCTCACTGGAATAATGCCAGTATTGTAATAACGGATGGGCGGCTCGGATAACGCTCGTAGGACGATAACGAATATCGACCGAGCGATTCGGCAATACGCGCAATAAGGTGGCAAGGTCGCGAGGAAATGCGTAGGGTCTAACCGCCTCTCGCTGAATAATCCCGGCATTACCAAATGAGGTTTCTTGTCCGGGGCTTACCCTATCGACCACGATGACCTCATACCCGCGCTTTAAAAGGTGCCATGCCACAGAGACACCTACCATGCCTGCACCTAATACCACTACCCGCTTTGCCATACTTCACTCCCTGAATAACTTGAAATTATGTTTTTATTGTACTTTGCTTGTCATTATGACGTTATGTGCTTTTTGCTCATAAGTTACAAGCTTTTAACCAATGCAGGTAGAGGTATTTAACAATCAATCTCACACTTTTTCGACCACCCCCGCCCCTGTCAGACGAGCTCAAGCAAATAAGTCTTTGTCAATGAAACAATTCATTGTTCTTACTGATCCCAGCTAGCTAGCGCACACTTCCAGCAGAGGAACAGGGGCAAGTGGTTACTATTTAGACCTAGCTATGTGAGAGTGACAAAACACATTCGACGTAAAAGGAAGCAATATGGCTGACTATGATCCAAACAAAGGCTTCGTCGCCATTCTAGGATGGAGCCTCAATGCAATTGATGCGATTAGCCGTTTCGATCGTAAATATGTCGTTGTTGCCCCAACATGGGCAGAAGAGTATGCCAAAGAGCATGATATCCCCTACCTTCCTTGGGACTTTGAGCGCCTCAATGACCGTTCCTTTGAAATTGCCACCACCCTGCAAGAAATGGGGGTCGATGTGGCGATTCCTCTGTTCGAAGAAACCGTAGAGTGGGCCGGCGCCATTAACGCCGTGCTGCTCAAAAACCCTAAGCTGATGGGACAGTCTCTTCTGTTCCGCGATAAATCCTTAATGAAACGCCGTGCACAAATCGGCGGTATTCGGGTTGGGATCTTTGAAGAAGCGCAAGATAAATCCGACGTGGTACGTTTCCTGCGCCGGGTTAACCAAGCCTTGCTGAAACTTGACGGCGACCCAAATGACCCAATCCATCTCAAGGCCTTTGACAAAGCAGGCTGCGAAGGCCATTGGATGGTGCGTGAGCCTGATGATCTCGATCGTGTTTCCGATGAAGAGTTCCCGCTATTAATGGAAAGCCACCTCGATGGTTGGGAGTTTGCTGTCGAAGCATTCATTAAAAACCGCAAAATCCAGTTTTTAAACATCTCCGAGTACGTCACCCTCGGCTACTCTGTTTTCGTCCCGGCCTCCCCCGAGTTGGAAAAATATCGGGAAAAAGTAACCCAGGAAATCGAGAAGCTGATCGAAGCGTTTGATATTGATTTCGGCTTTATCCATCCAGAGTACTTTGTTACTAACGATGGCCAGATGTACTTCGGTGAAGTAGCCTACCGCCCACCCGGTTTCCAAGGCTTTGAAATTATTGAACGTGTTTATGACTTTAACTGCTATCAAGCGATGGTGGTAGCGTTTGACCCTAAAACAACTGACGAAGAACTCAACGCTTTCTTCCCAACGCCTATCAAAGATGCCAAAGGCGTCGCCGGTACCTTTGGGGTATATCCAAGACGCCGAGTGGTAAGCCAGCTGGCCATACCTGAAGAGACCGAGAATCACGAGTACTTTGAGTTTCATGAGCTGCAGTCGCCTATGGAGGGGAAAGTGCCTAAACGAAGTGCATTTGGCACACACTGGGGTTTGCTACACTTTTATGGTGACGACCCGCATGTTATGCGTGACTTATTAAAAGCACAGGAAGACCTTGATTTCTATGTCTAGCTTACTCAATAAGCTTGATCATGCCGTTGAACAACTTGATCAAGTAAGCTCCATCGCCAAGGCACGCCACCAATTTCACGTGATTGATATTTGTGGGCGTGTATTGGCACAGGATGACGGCATTAATCAACTGTACTCACGGATTGTCACTCTCACTGAGGCAGGCCTTTTTGAGGGAACAGATTGGGGGCAGCCCGAGTATCTCGTACCGAATCTCGTGCCAGATACCCTCGCGCATGCCGACAAAGCCACCGTGGTGCTAGATTGTCTCAGCCAGCTTCGAATGCTGGCTATCGTCGAGGGGAAGCTCTCTTCCCCGCCTTTTTCCCAACAAGAAGCACATCAATTTCTTGCCAGAGTATTAAGCCTCAATTTATCACTCGTAATGGGTCTTACCGATGAGTCGAACCGTATTCGACTCGGTGCAACGGCGCCCGCTATTAGTACTTTATATCGTTTTATTCTCAGCCACTTGGGCTATGAAACCATTCTCAGTGAGCTGGTTGATGAAGTTTGGCGTGTACTCGCGCAGCGCCCCATTCAGGTCAATCCAATTAAGGCGATGATCAATCAGATCTCTATTTTGGTGTCGCAGGAGCAGATTAACCTCGGTGAAGCTAAGCTCGGCATCGATCGTCTTGTCAGTGCGTTATACGGCCCAACCCAGGGCTGCTATGACGACCCGGGGTTGGACGCGTACTGTGAGCGTCTGAATGCAATGGACGGCAATGCTTTACAACAAGAGGCGTTGGGATTTGCACGTGCGATGCATGATGTCGGTTTAGCATCTGATTACCACGCCATATTTTTACGATGGTTACTGGACAATGAGGGAAGCGACACTCTCCCCACCGCGCTAGGTTTAAGTAATACTGGCTTAGACTGCCTAGTGACCTATCGTCAGCTGGTGCACACACTGATCCAGGAAGCCATTTATCCGCAAACCGCGCAAGCTGTGTATGGTTTGGCAATGATGCTTGAACGGGGTGTTCTGTTCGATGCGCCTGTCGCCCCGAGTCTGTGGCGTCAGATTCATCTCAACCTACACCCAGACGTCGCCCATACACTGACCTTGGCCTTTGGTGAGCAACTCCCCGCTCGCGTTCATCTGTTAGCGGGTGTCATGTCAGTGCTTGGCCAGCCGCTAGGTGTGGCCCAAGGCAACAACCCGACTTGCCAATCGGCACGTGCAATATCCATGTGGGCGTATAATGATCCTGATTACTTACTCAACTGTATCGTTCAAGTTGCTTGTAATCAGAGCCTACGCATGCATTTTGAAGGACAGTCGTTAGACTCTCACACCCTCTTACAGGGGCTGAGTACCGCACTGCCATTCGATACTGACCCTGTGTCAGTCGTTCTGGTGCCGCATTTGGATAAACTTTACATCGAAATGGGCCGGCTTTGTGTCAACCGAGAGCAAGACCCCCATAAGTGGATCAATCCAGAATTTCATGGTTGGTACGTGGGGCGTGAGTTCATGATTGCCGTTGACGTTAAAACAGGACAACTGAAAGAGTTTGATAGTTTTATCGAGCGCTTCTATCGCAGTTATCATCCGCTTTATAACGGCAATATTCCCGTTATACACCCCCAGCCGGTTGGGATCGCAGTCACCAGCAGCCAGGGCCGATTTGTCGGCTGGCACGCGATCACCTTGATACGTATCGCCCTTGACCAAGACAGCGTGATGCGGGTTTATTTTTACAACCCCAATAACGATAGTGGTCAAGATTGGGGACACGATGTGGTGGTGTCAACGCAAGGGAAAGGAGAGCAATACGGGGAAGCTTCCTTACCCTTTGAGCAATTTTTATCTCGACTATATCTGTACCATGATGACACGATTCAAGTTGGTATAAAGAGTCCTCTACCCAGCGAAGCTCTCAATGAAATCAAGCGCATGGCGTTTGAGAGCTGGGCACAAGAACGCATAGAAAACAGCACAGATGCCGTTGTTAATGGCTAAGCATCAACCTGTTCAGTGGTCTCGACACCACTGAACAGGTGTTTATTATTTATCCCCTCAGACCTTTAAGTGTCAAAGGTTTATCCCCACCTCTTACCTATCGTTGATAAAAATGAGGCTTAAAAAACCATGGATGCGCCAGATTCATCACTGAAAACACCGCCTCAGATCACCAACGCTGAGGGGAAAACGCGTCGCGTAGGCGTTGAGATAGAGCTCAGTGGCTTAGAGCTGGATACCATTACGCGTTTAGTGGCGGATTTTTTCTCCCTACACATCAAGCGAGGGGGTCGATATGATCGCCGCTTGAGCGGAGACAAAGCCGGAGACTGGGTAGTAGAACTCGACTATGCCAAGCTAAAGCGCTTAGGACAAAGCGATCGTAGTGAAAACACCGTGACCAACCGACTGGATCAATCCGCCGAAGATCTATTGGCATGGGCGGCAAAAGCCTTTGTCCCCGTGGAAATTGTCGGCCCTCCTCTGCCACTTGACCGCCTGCAAGAGGTTGACCAACTCATTGCTCATCTGCGTCAACAAGGTGCCGAAGGAACCGAAGACAGCCCAGTTTATGCGTTTGGCATGCAGCTCAACCCAGAGCTGCCTGATTTAACCGCCAAAACGATTTGTGCTCATTTAAAAGCATTCTTATGTTTGTATGACTGGCTTTTAAAACGGGCCGACATTGATTTATCGCGGCGTCTAACCAACTATGTCGACCCTTTCCCGAAAGCATATATTGAACGCGTGCTAGCCGCTGATTATTGGCCGGATCTCGATACCCTAATCGACGACTATCTGATTGATAATCCTACACGCAACCGTGCGCTAGATATGCTGCCCTTATTCACTCACCTTGATGCTGAGCGAGTGAATAAAGTGATTGATGATGGGCTCACACAAGCGCGGCCAACGTTTCATTATCGGTTGCCGGACAGCAAAGTCAGCCGACCCCATTGGGGCATTCACGAAGCATGGAACGATTGGGTGGAAGTCGAAAAACTCGCCGCCGATCCTGCACGACTGGAAACATGCTGCAAAGCCTATTTGGGCTATCTCAACGACCCATTGGTGCGTATCGTTAATAATTGGGCGGAAAAGGTGCACAATTTATGGATAAACCCGTCATCGCAATAACCGGCCCGAGCAAAGGCGCAAGGCTGCCACGTTTTTTTGTCGCCGCGGCAGTCAAACTTTATGGTGGCAAACCGTTACAGTTACACCCCGGCACCGCGCTGGATCCAAACGCATATCAAGGCGTGGTGATTACTGGCGGGCACGATGTCGAGCCTGTGCTGTACGCCGCCGAGCCCGAAGTGAAACCCAACTACGACTCTGAACGCGATGCGCTAGAGAGCGCAGTTATCAAAAGCGCATTGGCTAGCCAAAAGCCCTTGCTGGGCATTTGCCGTGGTGCGCAACTTCTCAACATCTGTTTGGGCGGCACCTTGCACCAAAGCTTGCGCGAGCAACGCAAAAAAACCTCTCATCGCTGGACAGTGTTCCCGATGAAAACCTTGTGTATATTGCGTGATGTCAACGGCCATATACAGCAACGGTTGGGGCAAGGCAGACGCAAAATAAACAGCCTACACAACCAAGCGATTAACGCGTTAGGCGAGGATTTGACGGTAAGCGCACGTGATTTAGATGGCATTGTACAAGCCATTGAGTCGCCCAACCGCCCTTATACACTGGGGGTACAGTGGCATCCAGAATTCTTGCTTTATCTTCGCTGTCAGCGTGCGCTGTTTAAGGGCCTAGTCGAGCACGCAACGCGCTTCCAGCAGCGACAAGCGGCATCTCAGTAAAGATGTGTGTTTGTTGGTGAAAAACAAAAACGCCGAGGCACATTCGCTCGGCGTTATCAGGTAGCGACTAACGCTTTGACCGCGCGTTCAGTCGCTTCTCTATCTGACGTTTTTCCCACTTATCACCAAAGAGATCGACAATGCCCAGAGCACTGACGCCGTGGCTGACCACTGCAATCCCCCATCCCATTGCTGCCCACCAAGCCCAATAATAGCCTGGGTTAGTTTGCCAGTTGATAATAAACAAAATCGCCATCACGACCACATAGCGCGTCAAATGAGAATAAAACCCGCCGAGGGCACGGACGCGATTGGCAATCGCTCTTTCTTCTGGACTCATTGAAGTATCTGCCTGCATGTCTGTCTCCTTTTGCAAATCACTAATGTCGATATCAAACACAGCAGCCAACGATTTCAGCGACTGCAATCCGGGTTTGTGGCCGCGTTCGATACGTTGAATCGTTCGAACACTTAACCCACTAAATTGTGCTAATTGGTCTTGCGACCACCCTTTTTGAACTCTGAGTGCTTTCACGTTCATCCTTGCTCCTTTGTGCTCTTCCCTAGCGACACTATGCAAAATGGGGGCGACATTACCACGACAGCACCCCGACACCTTAACGAAAGTTACTTAAAATCAATCACTTAAAAATAAACACCGACCGATAGCCAATCCGTGTATTTTACCCTTAGCAAAAGGTATCAATATACAAGGCTTCGACTTTATCGCGCGCCCACTGCGTTTTACGCAAAAATTTCAACGATGATTTCATCGAAGGATCATTAGAAAAACAGTTCACATTGATATGTTGGTAGAGGCCTGACCAACCATAGTGTTCAACCAAACGGGTCAAAATGGTTTGTAGGGTTAACCCGTGCAGCGGGTTATTGGGTTGTGTATCCATAAGGGTTCTCAGCAACTCGAGCACGCGCTCGTCAATAAAAGCGCTACTTTACGTGACGATATTGCAAAACGCGAATTTAACCACGGTAGCGCGCCAGCTTATAATCAAGGTTTAGCTGGTATCAAGGAAACCGTGTCACCGTGCAATATGGTGTCATCTTGAGTAAAAAAGCGTTCCATTCTCATGGTTCACTCCTGATGGTTAGGCAAGTTGACGCGATATAACGGGTTAACGGGCTGATCAACAAAGTAAGTCCAAACATGATCATATACGGCATGCTGATTTGGATACGGCGCCAAGGCTTTTGCCTCATCAAGTGAGCACCAGCGAAACTCGGTGTGTTCCTCATTAAGCGTGATGGCTTGATTATCATCACACATCACCACAAATACAGGGATAAGCTCGATCACATTCACCGATGCTTCGTAAAACTGCTCCAAAAATTGCGCGTTATATAAATCAGCCGCCGCAATCTGGGTTTCTTCGCTAAACTCACGGACGATGGCGTCCACTCCGGTCTCACCCGCTTCAATCGAACCCGCAACATGGCACCAGAAGCCACCTTTCACTCGCTTCATCAGTAGCATTTTTGTCTCCCCGTCAATACGAGAGAGCGCTACGCCCGAGACCACGGAAGTATTCACAGGGGTCATTATTTCTCCTCTGTTTCAAATGCCGCCACTTTTGCATAAACCACAGTGCTAGAAATCGCGCCGCTCGGCAGGATACGGTCATTGATAAGTATCGCTTCTTGATGATACCCACAGCGCTTGGCTACCGCTCGGCTACGTGTATTTTCGTAGGCAGTTTTGATTTCGACACGCTTGGCATTAAGGTCATTAAACGCGTACTGCTCTAGCGTTCGCACCGCTTCGCTCATATAGCCAAGGCCTTCTTTGGAGCTCCGCAGCCAATAGCCTATTTCAAAATAAGGAATCGCGATGTTGCGGATGATTAAGCTGATCACACCCACCAATTGCCCCGTCGATTTTTCAAAAATCGAGTAGCGTAGCTCATTGATAAACATGTCGAAGTCATCAATCGCTTGTTGGGTGTTTTCAATCGAGCTCGATTCGGTCAACGCGTGCGGAAGCCAATCCATAAAAGGCGCAAGGGTGTGCTGGCTTTCCAACACGGCTTCTAAAATGAAAGGCTGATGGGTCATATTGGGTGCCACCAGCAACAGACGATCGCTGTCCAGTTGGTCTACGCGCGGGGAATCATCCATTAATATCCACCCAGTACCGCGCCAATAATTCATTGAACACTTCACCATTGATGATGTTTTCCAACGTGCCGCCATTGGCTTCAATTACTTTGCGCGATGCCATATTGTCTTCATTCGCGGTAATTAGAGCGCGAGTGATCCCTAGCTCTCTCGCCTTGGGCAGTGCTAAGGCTAACATTTGCTTGCCACATCCGCGCCCACGATATGATGGCGCAATGTCGTAGCCAATGTGTCCAGCTTCTTGGGTTAGAAATGGCGTATTGATGTGATGACGGATCCGAATCGCGCCAATGATTTGTTGCTCAGCATCAAGCAGCCAAAAATGACTACACGACACATACCCTTTACGAAGGTTTTTACCCAACGACTCATCCGTTAACCGAGTCACGTAAGTGGGGAAATCGTCTTTCCCCGGCCGATAGTAATCGGCATTGTCGGGGTCAAACTGAACAAAATCATCATAAAAACGTGTAAAGGCTGCTTGGTGATTGAGTGCGGGGACGACTAATTCCATGTGCTTGTTCCAAGTCCTATAATAGAACTAGGCTATCTCATTGATATTGAAAAATAAACACTTATTGGCCGCCTATCATCCGCCGCCTTAGCGCGCCCTGCTCGCCACACAGGAGTGATTGAATGGTTGATTGCCGCGCATCACTGCCAACGCATCACCGCATCAAACGTTTGACAATGTTGAACCGCTTGCTCCGCCTCTTGCAGATAAACTTGCTGGGCACTTGAGGTTGGATAGGTTAAATACTCGGAACATTTCGCGCTTTGACCATTACCCACCACAATCTTGGCGCCTGGTTGCAAGGTGCACTGTACCAATTTATCGAGCGGCGACCATTGATAACAAATCTCATAGTCTTGGCGATAATCCGCCACCAAGCCAGACGGTTGTGATAACGCCCACCAGTGACCAAACTGACTATGCGGGTTGGTGCTATTCCACGCACGATACACTGTTACCCCTTCAGTCGCCTGATATACCTTGCCTTGGCAAAGCTTCCCTTCCAATGGCTGACCCAGCGACGCCGCCAGTAGCGCTGGATCGTCCACGGCTACAAACTTATCTGCCCATGCGCTTGGCAAAGCCGTGCTACCGACACATTCTGCAGCGTCGGTCGTTTCATTATCAACGGGCGCACTGGTACACGCTTGCAGTGTCACCATCAGTGCGCCAAGCAGTGCTTTTTTCATCATCCTTGCTCCCATTCGTGTCGTAATATGGCGTAAACCACCGTATCCCACCACCGTTCTTTAAAGAAACGATGCTGATGAAAATGGGCCTCTTGTCGCATGCCAAGTGAACGACAAAGCTTGGTTGCAGCGAGATTATCGTAAATGGTCTCAGCGTATAACCGATGCACGCCCAGACACTCAAAACCGAAGTTGGCCAGTGCGACAGCCGCCTCTCTCATTAGCCCCGCGCCTTGCGCCTCCACAGCTAAGCCGCACCCGATGGATGCTTGATGGTTGTCCTCAAGCCTTAAACCGACAGTGCCAATACATTTTTCTGATTGCTTGCAGATAACCGCCAACTGATAAGCCACGCGTGGATTTGCGTTGGCTTGTTCGATAAAGCGCGCGTGTAAGTATCGGTATGTCTCTGGCTGGCAGTCCGTTTCGCTATAAAAACGCTGGTACTTCTGGTGTTGCGTTAAGTGAACAAACGCCTCTTCATCGCTTGGCTGCATGTCACGCAGCACTAGTCGACGTGTTTCAATCATAAACATCCTTGTCTCTCTTGTTTTTTTAGTTCAGCGCCTTGACCATGGTGGTGGCGCCTGAAAAGCCGACTAACCATTTTAGGTGCGGAAAGCGCTCTTCTTTAGTGGCGACAAAGCCTTTGGCTTGATAAAGCTTGCGGGCTCTGGGGTTACTATCAATCACATCCAACCGAACGCTTTCAAAGCCATGCGATTGGGCATAATCCATAATGGCATCCAATAATTGGGAGCCAATCCCCTGCCCGCGTACCGCGCTATCAACAGCAATGCCATCCATCACCAATTCATTGGGTGCCGCTTTACGCTCAAACAGCGCCAATACTGCACAGGCCCAAGTACCTTTGATGAGCCCCAAGCTATCGATCAGTTGTTTTGCGCCCATACCCTGTGTCAACGCGCCGGCTTGGGTTTGAAACCCGGCCAACCCCACCACCTTGCCGTTTTGCATAGCAGCAAACGAAAAGTCTGGGACAAAACATCGGGATAGCATCGCCACGCGCGCTGCCTGATTAGGGATTGCCCGTGCGAACTTCATCCCAAACGCCTGCTCATAGAGCTCAGCCACTTTTTGTGCTTGCTCAAGCGGCCATCCTTGCTGGATCGCTATATCCATTGGATCCCCCAGTTTTTTCCTAGATAAAAAAACCACACATTTATCTTGACGTAAAGATTAATGGTATTTATCTTTATATTAAGATAAATAATTAATGATAACTTAATCAGTTCAGCATGGTTTAACCACAACCGTATGACAGCCGCATCCTTTTACTGGTTATCGCGCGGCACAAGGACACACAGGAGTCATGACATGGAAACTAACACAATGAATATAATCGTATTTGGTGCCACGGGCGATATTGGCAGTCGAATTGTGGCAGAAGCGTTGCAACGCGGGCATAAGGTCACGGCAGTGACACGTAACGAGGCAGCATTCAGCAAGCTACCCGACGGCGTAACGCCTGTCGCCGTCAATTTGAACGATGCGGACAAGGTGGCATCGGTAATGGCTGATCATGATCTTGCCATTACGGCGTTACGCCCACCGACAGGCGAAGAAGCACAGTTACCCGTGTTAACCCAAGCCGTCGTCCAAGGCGCAGCACATCATCAAATGCGCGTTCTGATTGTCGGCGGTGCCGCTCGACTGATGATTCCGGGCACTGACGGTGAAACCGTGTTAAACGCAAAGGGCTTTCTCCCCGCCTCAGCCGTTGAGATTGCACGCGCGTGCCAAGTGCAATATGAGCAATGTTTAGCCAGCCAAGATGTGATTTGGAGCTACCTCTCGCCTGCCGCCATGATCGCACCTGGTACTCGCACCGGTCAGTACACATTGGGGACAGACACCTTAGTGACAGATAGTGACGGACAATCTCGCATTTCGATGGAAGACTTCGCGGTCGCTATGCTTGATGAAGCCGAAACACCTAAGCATCTGCAGCAAGCATTCACAGTCGGTTATCAGTAATCAAAGCAAAAGCCAGCGGCCGAGTGTAGGCGCTGGCTTTCACTTTCCGATATGTAGCGCTAATCAGCATCATTGCTGAGCCACTGCTGTTTTTGCGTCACCTTGTCACAAATGTATTCACCAATCGGCATCGCAGAGGTGGCGGCTGGCGATGGCGCATTACACACGTGTAAACTCCGCGCACTCTCAGCAAACAGAAAGTCATGGACCAAGGTGCCGTCATTTAACACGGCTTGAGCACGGATCCCCGCTGGATACGGAGTCAAATCCTTAGCTTTTATCGCTGGGCAATACTTGTTCACCTGCTTGACATAACCCGGCTTCCACCAGGAATTTTTCAGCTCAACCAAGCCGGCTTTTAGATTATTGATGGTGACTTTCCAAAACCCAGCAAAGGTCAGCATTTGCCAGGTATCTTTTAGACTGACATTCACCTTGCCATAGCCTTCACGCTTCCAGCCTTGCACCGCGTTAGGTCCAACCGTAATGGAGCCGTCTATCATCCGCGTGAGATGAACGCCTAAAAAAGGTAAATCGGGATCGGGAATCGGATAGATAAGGTGATTAACAAAGCCTTGGTACTGGCTCGCAAGTTGATAGTATTCCCCGCGGTAAGGGATAATTTGAAACGCAGTTGGGATCCCCATCATGTTGGTCATTCTATCTGCCATCAACCCACTGCATGTCACCACAAACTGACAATGAATCGTTAGCGGCTCCCCGCTTGCTCGGCAATGGAGAGTGACTTGTTCAGCCGCTTCACTGGCCCCAATCACTTCTGTACTGAGTTGGGTGACACCGCCGAGCGCTTCAAACTCACACACCATTTGCTCTGTCACCCGCCGATAGTCAACAATGCTGGTCGCGCGCACCGCAATGGCACCTAAGCCTTTAACATTGGGCTCTTCAGCATGAAGCTCCGCCGCATCCAGCCAGCGCACGTCGATATCATTGGTTAAGCATCGCTCATAGAGCGCCCGCATCCGAGCCATCTCTTGCTCGTTGGTGGCGACCAATAGCTTGCCACAGTTCTCCACTGCAATATCGTGTTTGGCACAAAATTCAACGGTCAGCGCCGCTCCTCGTTTACAGAAATCGGCTTTTAAACTGCCTGGTGGATAATAGACACCCGCGTGGATCACACCACTGTTATGCCCGGTTTGATGCTGGGCAACGCTTGCCTCTTTTTCCACCAGCAATACGGAGCAATCTGGGTATCGCTGCTTTAATTGCCAGGCTGTGGATGCGCCAACAATACCACCACCGACAATCACATAATCATAAACAGATTTCATATACGCCTCATGACACTGGCAGTTGAGATTGTTGCAACTGATACTTGCGCCCACTGTATATAAACAGGCCCACAAACCCAACGACGCTCACTAAGCGAAGCCACAACGGGATATCGTGCCACACTAACAAAGCACCAATCATTAATAAGCAAAGGCGGCTTAGCCAGTTAATCGGGCCTTCAAGATACCCTTCAATCGCGCCAATTAAGGCATACGTGCCAATAATGGCAAAAAAGCCGACCTCTAACACCGAGACGATATCCCAGCTGACCAGGCTGGTATAAGCAATGAGCAAAGGCACGAGATACAAGCCTTTGGCAATTTTCCACGCCATCAGCCCCGTGCGCATCGGTGGGGTTTTAGCAATGGTGGCCGCGGCAAATGCCGTCAAACAAAACGGCGGGGTCACGTTACTGTCTTGCGATAACCAAAAAATAATTAAGTGGGCGGCGAGCAGGGCCAAACTGACGGCCTCCAGCCCTAAGCTTTGCTCTAACAAGGTTTCCATAAAGTCAGCCGGCACTAAGGCAACCATTTGCTGCGCGGTTTCCATGGTCATTGGCGCATTTAAAAGATCGAGTTTGTCTGGGGCAGCCAACATAAATATCGCCTTGGCTTGCTCGGGAAGCTGGCCTGATACCAGCAGCTCCAACAATTGGTTTTCAGCGATAAGCTTATACAGAGCAGGTGCCGACAAGGTGCCCAGTACGATATAGGCAGCGGTCACTGGTAATCCCATCCCTAACACTAACGAGGCAATAGCAATTAGCACCAGCATCATAAACAGATCACCGTTCGCCCAACCATCAATCATCAGCGAGAAAGTATTGCCGATACCCGTGGTGCTGATCACATTCACCACCAAACCAATGCCCACGAGTAAGATGGCAGTGGTGGCCATATTTTTTGCCCCTTGCGCCAAGGCCTCGATGATCGCTTTCGGCCCCATCCGGTGCTCTTTGGAAAACCAGGAAGCGAAAATCACAGAAATAATCGAAATGCCGGCAGCATAGGTGGGTGTGAAACCTTTAATCAGCAAGGTGACAAGCACCGCAAGCGGGATAAGGTTATGCCAACCGCGGAGAAGCACCATCAATAAAGAGTCCTCGGTGGTGACAATCTTTTGCACGCCACTGCGCTTTGCTTCAATGCGCACAAAAAAGCTCACAGAGAGAAAGTAGATCAGCGCAGGAACCAGTGATACAGCAATAATGTCAACGTAAGGAATTTGGGTGTACGAGGCCATGATAAACGCCCCCGCCCCCATTACGGGCGGCATTAATTGCCCCCCAGTTGAAGCCGATGCTTCGACCCCAGCAGCAAAGCGCGACGGAAAACCGGCTTTTTGCATTAAAGGAATACTGATCACCCCGGTCGATACGGTATTCGCTACGCTCGAGCCTGACACTGACCCCATTAACCCAGAGCCAATCACCGCAATAAAACCCGGCCCGCCAATAATCTTACCCGCGGCCGCACGGGCCACGTTGATGATATAATCTCCAACCCCAGAGCGGACAAGAAAGGCGCCAAATAAAATGAACATAAACACGAACGTCCAGCTAATCCGGGTAATCGCGCCAAACATGCCTTCCGAGGAGTAGTAACTGCGATATAAAAGGGTTTCAAGGCTCAATCCGGGAAAGTGAAAAATCCCCGACGCCCACTCGCCCCACAGCACGACATAGCTCAAACACACCATAATCAGAATGGGAATAAACCATCCCATGGTACGACGAATCAGCTCCACCACGATGATGATCGCTAAGCTGGCGAACACCCAATCGGCAGTGACAAATTTTACCCCACGCGCGTACAACGCGTCCTCGGCATAAGGGATATACAACAGACAAGCCACTGCACCTAACGCAATAAAAATATCGACCGCCAGCGCTATTTTATTCCGCTTCAAAGAGATATGTGCCGGGTACCAAAGTGCACAAATCACCGCAAACCCCGCAAAGTGGGTCGCCGAAATCCATAACTCCGGTAGTGTAGATAACGTATTGAACCAAATATGCAATACAGACAACACCACGCCCAGCACAGTGATGGTGGTGGTCACCCACGGAAAATCATCGCGCGTGGGTAATTCAAATTTCTCCAGCGCTGTTTCATCAGGCCCTTGCTCAACAGGCTCGTGCTCTCTTGGCTCGCTCATCCCTTTACTCCAAGCAGTATCCGCGTTTCCATGCAGTATTTGATCTCGATAGGCGCTCCGAGCTATCCCGGAGCGCTATCGCCTTATTCCATTACCAGTTCAGACGGGATATCGATACCAACTTCCTGGTAATAGCGTACTGCACCTGGATGTAGCGGCACAGGCAAACCAGCGATCGCTTTTTCAATCGCCATCGCTTTGGTGGCTTTATGAATGCCTTGAAGGAAAGACAAGTTCTCGTAAATAGCCTTGGTGAGCTGATACACATCCTCATCGGAAAGATCTTTACGCACGGCCAAGAAGTTAGGTTGAGCAATGGTGGTGACCGGCTTATCCAGCTCAGGATAGGTATTAGCAGGAATTTCGTACTTGGTCCAAAGGTTGTATTTACCGTTAGCCGCTTTGATTTGCTCGTCAGTAAAAGACAGGATAGAGATATCATTTCCCAGTGCAGCGAACGCTTGGGTAACCGCGCCAACTGGCACCCCCGCTGGGGTATTCATGCCATCAATGGTGCCATTTTGTAGTGCGCTGGCACTGCCACCATAACCCATGTAAGCCAAATTAAAGGATTCCGGATCCACGCCGAGTCCCTTCATAATTTGGCGACCTGAGTTTTCGGTACCTGAATTCTTCTTACCAATCGAAAATTTTTCACCTTCAAGGTTACTCAAATCACTCACGGTGCCCGTTTCTGCCAGCTCACTGCGCACAATAAAGTGCTCAACGTTTTGCCAAAGCATAGACACAGAGCGCAGTTGATCTTGGCGGCCACTTTCAGCATATGGCCCCTCGCCGGACCAGGCCCATGCGCCATATAAGCCCTGCAAGATCGCAAATTGCGCTTCATCTTCGTTCAGTAGCTTCACATTCTCGCCGGAGCCAGCGGAGCTGATTGCCGACAACGAAAAATGGTGCTTAGGCGCCAGCTTGACCTTACTCAGCGTCGCCAAGGCGACACCAACGGGATAGTAGGTGCCACCGGTTGAAGCCGTTGCGAGGATATAGCTTCGGTCTTCTGCGACAGCGGTCGAGGCGAGGCTAAACGAGGCCGCGGCAAACGTCAGTGCTTTAAATAGCTGATTGATCTTCATCTTTACTCTCCATGTAGGGCTGTATTATTGGTTTACACAAATAAAACGATTTGTTAACAGCAAAGCATGGATAGCAAAGGGAGTGCCAAATCTTATGTCCCTGTTATAAAAGGAAATATAAGAAGAGGCCATGGATAATCAGCAAGATTTTTCTCATTTATGGCTGGGCCAATAAGCAAAATCTTGCTGATGATAGCGCCTCACTAGGCAGTCAGTCATCACAAAATGTAACCAAAGTGTGATCAACGCTTAAACGCGGCGCGTTTCGCCTTGAGCAATTTTTTGCCGATTCATCTAGGTATAATCAGCACGGTGTAAGCCAAACTTTTTCATTTTTTGGTTCAAGGTACGGCGAGGCAAATCGAGAGCTACCATCACTTCATGAATTCGCCCTCGATGGGCGACCAAGCACTCATGCAATACCTTGCGCTCAAAATTATGCAATTGGATTAAAAGCGGGACATCCGACTGGATGGTTTCCATGGTCGATGAGGGACGATTCGATAAGATTTCCATCACTGAAATACTGTCATCCAAGGCAAACCGCACTGCTACATTGCGCAGCTCGCGAATATTACCCGGCCATGAATAAGACAAAATGGCGTGCCGATCGGCTTCACTGCCCAAGCGTGTCTCCGGATTGGTCTGACGGGTAAAGTGTTCAAACAAGATTAACGCATCATCGTCACGCTCTCTCAAGGGCGGAATATGAATTTGTGCCACGTTTAAGCGGTAGTACAAATCTTGCCGAAAGGTTTCATGACCACTGAGATCTTCTTTCGCTGCCGCAATCACCCGCGTGTCGATCGCTATTGACTGATTTCCTCCCACTCGCTCAACCCTTTGCTCCTGAAGCACACGTAAAACCTTTACTTGCATGCTCATCGGCATGCTCTCTACTTCATCAAAAAACAAGGTGCCTTTGTGCGCGTATTCGAGCTTACCAATCCGACGCTGATTGGCACCGGTAAACGCCCCCGCTTCATGGCCAAACAGCTCACTTTCAAACAAGTTTTCTGGGATCGCGCCGCAGTTAATCGGCACCAAGCGTTGTCCACGACGTACACTCTCATTATGCAAGCTGGTCGCCACCAGCTCTTTGCCACAGCCTGTTTCCCCATAAATGATCACATTCGTGTCAATGCGTGCCAGTTTTGCCACTTGCTCACGTAACTGTTGCATCACACGACTTTGCCCAATCAATACCTTTTCTAACCCGCTGATGCGTGCTAAATACGCTTGCCGCTCTTGCGTCGATGCTTGCTGGCGATAAGTATCAACCGCCTCGGTAACACGCTGAGACAAACGCTCGGGCTCAAAAGGTTTTTCGATAAAATCAAACGCCCCGTTTTGCAACGCCCCCACGGCCATATCAACATCACCGTGTCCGGTAATAAACAACACAGGCGTGGCCACCTGGTGCTGCTCAAGCTCACTCAGGATCGATAATCCATCAACATCAGGGAGTTTGACGTCGCTGACCACCGCATCAAACGGGTGCTGTAGCACGGCATCCAACCCGGCTTTCCCATGACTAAATGCTGCCACCTCAAACCCTGCCAGCTCTAGCCACTGGCAGGTGGTCTGGCGAACAATATCGTCATCTTCAATCAAGGCAATGCGTGGGGGTGTTTCAGCAATCATGAGGGTTCATCCGTGATACGTTTTTCATTACGGTAGCAAAAGCCACCGATCAGAAAAGGAGCTAGCTCTCACTTTCTCATCACACTGCTTTAACATTTTTTCGGCGCACCGCAGTCTAAAACAGAATAAGAATGAGAGTGTGTTATGCATCAGGATCACCACAGCCACCAAGAAACCAGCATCAAGACGACATGGGCTCGATTAGTATTCGTCGGCATACTGGTGATTTTCTCATATGGCATCAGCCGTGAAGCGGCTTATCAGTGGTTAAGCGTACAACATCATACTGAGGTGCAGAACAAGCTTTTGGACTACATCGGTGAGGTCCGCCGTGCATTAAGACGCTTCTATCATCTGCCTTATTTGCTGACCAACCATCCTGACACACTGGCGATTGTAAAGGGCGAGCAGCATGACCCCGCCGCCTTCCAAGCAAAACTCACACAGCTCGACAAAGCGGCCAATACCGAAGGCTGGACACTGCTCTCCACATCAGGCGATGTGCTGGCGTCGAGCTTGATTGATGAACGCTTTAGCCGCCCCGATCGATTGGCGATCGTCGAGCAAGTATTGCACCAAGGTGAAGGCGTATCATTGGTAAATAAAACCAAAGGCTATGGCCCACTCTACTATTTATCCGCCCCGGTTTTTGAGGGGCTTAACATCGCCGCTATCGTGGTGGTGCAGATTGACCTGAGTTTTCTCACCGAACAACCCATTACCAGTCAAGACATCATTCTGCTGCAAAATCGACAACAGCGCTTTTTCCTTTCAAGCAGCAGCGAGTACAACGCAGACTGGCTGAATGCAGCCCAGCTGAACGCAGTTCAACAGAACGCACTTCAACAGAACGCGACACAAACGCCAGAACACGATAAGACACAGACGGTTAACAGGGAAACGCGTTATCTCTACAACAGTACCGCCACCAGTCAGTGGCGGCTGAATGCCACCTCCTTTCTTGGCCACACGGTAAAACTGGACGATCTAAAGTGGTCAGTGAGCTACCTTACGCCCTACAAGCCTATCAAAGGCGCGGCAAGCCTGTTCGCATGGGGAGTGGCCGCCGCACTGCTCGTGGTCATTCTGCTGTTGATTATCGGTCAACAACGCCGGCAAAAACACCGTCACCAGCAGCGTATTCAAAGCTTATTGCAAGAGTCGCAGCGCCGACTTAAACAAATGATCGATAAAACACAAGTCGGGTTACTGTTAATTGATCAGCAAGGAGCGCTGTTTGATCTCAACCCGATGGCCAAGCGGTTATTTGGCTTGCCAGAAAACAATCATCACCGCATTTTTGCTTGGGAATTATTTGATACCGGCAATCCCCATTCCACCACCCTCACCTTGCTCAAAAACCTCGATCAGCACAATGAACTGGCCGAGCTCAATGCGGTTGAAACCATGGCGCGTCGCAGCGACGGGAGCGTCTTTCCAGCGCTTTTCTCGCTCACCCGCTTTCCTTGGCATGATGAGCAATACTACCTGGCGACGTTGATTGACATTAGCAAACGTAAAAAAGCCGAACAGTCACTGCAGCAGATGAACCAAGCACTTACCGAACGCGTGGAAGAGCGCACCCAAGCGCTGCAACAAGCACAAGCGCAACTGATTGAAACCAGCAAAATGGCCGCCTTAGGGAGAATGTCGAGCGCCATTACTCATGAGCTTAATCAGCCACTTACCGGCCTTCGTACCTTACTCACCACCAACACCTTGCTTGCTGAGCGCGGCGAGACAGAAAAAGTTAAAGCCAACAACCAGCTGGTGCAAAAGCTGATTGATCGTATGACCAATATGACTAGCCAATTAAAAACCTTTGCCTACAGCAAACCACAGCATCTCCATCCCGTGTCGCTGGCTGATGCCCTCAATGAGACCTTGCGTGTGTATCAAGCTCAGTTGGCAGACATTGATGTGCGAGTGCGGATGCCTCACGACACGCCCCTGATTGAGGGTGAAGGACAACGACTATTACAAATATTGGGGAACTTGGTGTCTAACGCGTGCGATGCGATGGCAAATACCGCGGCGCCGACCTTGGTGTTTGTGGTCACGCCTGCCGAAAGGACAGTCGAGCTGACGGTCAGTGACAACGGCTGTGGTGCCTCAACAGACGTTCTTGAGACCATGTTCGAGCCGTTTGTCACTTCTAAAAAAATCGGCGACGGACTGGGTTTGGGGCTCGCGATTACCGCCAATAACGTGCGAGATATAAATGGACAGATAAGCGTCGCCCCTAATGCCCAGAGTGGACTGACCTTCACACTTACTTTTCAGTCAGTCATCCCTGGTCACTAAACCGCGCGCAATTACAGTGCGGCCGACATAATATGCTGAGGGCCAGCCGCACCGCCCCAATACAGCTCGCCTGTATCGGTGAAGCCACCTTTTTGGTAACAGGCTTTAGCGGCCGGGTTTCGACAGTTAACGGTCAGATATACCCAATTGAAATCACCATAAGCAAAGGGTAAATACGCCAGCAAGGCTTTAACCGCACCGGTACCTAATCCCTGCCCTTGATACCGCGCATCCACCACAAACATGCGCAGACCCAGCGTCTTTGGCGGGCAAAAGTCATACTGAGACGCATAGTCGATATCGAGTTTAAAAAAGCCTACCGTCTTGCCCGCTCGCTTGATCACATGGCGGTGAATGGTCTCACTGTCCTCGGCAAGAAATTCGTCTGCAGTCCCTGCAAACTTTACTTGTTGGTCAGGTAACGATATCTGGCGAACTCCCTCTGTGTCTTCATTCGTTAGCGGGGCGACACTTATCTCGATAAGCTTACTGGTGGTGGCGTCTGGCATGTTAACTTTCATCATCCTTGTTATTGGTATAGGGCTTGCGCGTTAGTCTTCGTGGTCAATAGTCTTCGTGGTCAATAGCCTTTGCGGTCAATGCTGAGCACTCGAAGTTAGGGAGCACCGAACAACGTGCTGCTTCCATAAAAAAGCGGGCATAAAAAAGGGAGCCCTGCTACACAGCGCTCCCTATCATAGCGTGCCAGTTAGGTTAAATCACTGACAATTCAACCTTAATATTGCCACGCGTGGCATTGGAATACGGGCATACTTGGTGTGCTTGCTCGACCAATGACTGCGCGGTCTCTTTATCCAGATCGCCAACCGATACCGCCAATTTCACCGCAATACCAAAACCGCCATCAATGGGACCAATCGACACTTCTGAGTTAATGTGGGTGTCTTCCGGCAAGGTGACGCCTGCTTTACCCGCTACTAGACGAAGCGCGCCAATAAAACAGGCCGCATAGCCGGCAGCAAAGAGCTGCTCAGGGTTGGTGCCTTCACCATCGTTCCCGCCGAGCCCCTTGGGGGTTGAAAGCGCAACATCTAAACGCCCATCATCGGATTTTGCAGACCCTTCGCGGCCTCCCGTAGCGGTCGCTTTTGCTGTATAGGCAACACTTTGTAGCTCTTTCATTTCACTCTCCTGTGTTCCAGTCCGCTTGCGGCTCACTGCTTCGCACCCAGCAGGTGCGGTGAAGCCGCTTGCATCAGGTTTATTTATTTTGCATGCAAAATACTAGATCGCATGACCCAGCATTGCAAATACTTTGCGTACAAAATAAAATGCTCATTAGACACACAGACAATGACAAGCCATGACCTATCCCCAATTACAGCTCAATAGCCAAATTTGCCACCGCTTGTATAAAGCCTCTAATGGGATTTCGCGCGCCTACCGAACCTGGTTGAGCGAGCTTGATCTCACCTATCCGCAATATGTGGTGATGATGGCGCTGTGGGAAGAAAATCAACTATCGATCGCCACGTTAGTCGAGAAGACGGGGATCGACGGTGGCGCAATGACGCAGATTTTGAAAAAGATGAGCGATAAAGGCTTGCTCACCATCGTGAAAGACGAAGACGATAAGCGAAAGCGATGGGTCACCCTCACGGGCAAAGGCATTGAGCTGCAGCACCAAGCCGCTGCTATCCCTGAGAAAATCCGCTGCAAGTTTCCCAGCATTGATGATGAGCAAGCCCAGCACCTGATTGCGCTGCTGGATAAGATTAACCACGACTTAGGAGAAAGTGACGCATAACCGTCAGGAAAACGGCGCCTGCGCAAGACGCATCGGCAACAAAGGCAAACTATTGCTTGGTCGTGGCCCTCTTTACTGACACAATCGGCGCTGTTACCTCGATATAAACGGACAACAATGAAACTTTTAGCTCGCAACCTTGCACGCACCACCACCGAACACCAACTCCGTCAGCTGTTTTCTGAACACGGCGATGTCACCGAATGCACTCTGGTGCTGGACCAAGAGACTGGCGAATCCAAAGGCTTTGCTTTTGTGACCATGCCTGACGAGACACAAGCCAAAGCCGCAATGGCCGCCTTAAACCTCACCAGTGTTGCGAAAAGCAAAATCCGCGTGAAAATCGCGAACTAAGCAAAAAGCCCCCTTGCACTTACATCGGCTATGGGGCGGGAACGATAGCCAACACGATCATACGTGCTGGCTTTTGTTTATGATCGAGACTTCTGTCCATGGGCGAATACTATTCAGCTGATCTTCGAGCTCATGTTCAGTAATTTCAGTATCATAGGCGATTTGAGCACGCAGCCAATAGCCCTTCGATAATCCAAAAAAACGGCATAAACGCAGGTCTGTATCAGCCGTTATAGCCCGTTTACCAGCAATAATTTGACCAATACGCTGTGCGGGCACTCCGATTTCTTTAGCCAAACGATATTGCGAAATCCCCATGGGAGTCAGGAATTCCTCTTTTAGCAACTCGCCCGGTGTGACAGCTTCTACAGTACGCATGAGCGACCTCCTAGTGATAATCAACGATTTCGACATCTTTGCACTTAAACGATCGAATCATCCCTCCAATAGTAACGCATTGCGTTAATAACGTAAAGCGTCATCAAACGATAGCTGATTGACAGCCTACGCCCGACTCGTCACTATCAAGTTTTCGGCATGTAATGACGCTCGAGCAGTAAAAATGGCAAAACCGAATAAAAAAGGCCCCACCAAAACCATCGATATTTTCTGTAAACGCTGTAATGCGCCACTGTTTAAATACCGCAAAGGCGGCAAAGGTGCATTGGTGAAGTGCTTTAAAGAAAGGATTGTTGAGGATGCCACCACCACGCCGTGTCACTGCCCTCAGTGCGAACAGCCCTTTGCGCGTGACACCCTGGTGCGAGGCACACCAGCCTACAAATTCATTGGCGGTAAGGTATGGTTCAAATGAAGATAACCCCGTTAGGCGACACGTTAGGGGCGCAAGTCGATAATATCGACCTACCCCAGCTTTCCGAGGCTGAGTTTGCGGCGCTGTATCAAGCATTTTTACGCTACAAAGTGCTTTTCTTTCGCGAGCAGCCTCTCTCGACCGACGACCATGTCGCACTGGCAAAACGCTTCGGCGAGCTTGAGCCACCTCACCCGTTTTTTCCGCACCTGCCCGACAACGAGCAAGTGGTCGTGATTGAAACCAGCCGCGGTAATCCACCCAGCCAAAGCTATTGGCACACCGACATGACATGGCAAGCGGTGCCGCCCAAGTGCTCGGTTTTACACGCCCAATATGTACCAGAACATGGCGGGGATACGATTTGGTGTGACATGGCAGCAGTATGGGCCGATCTAACCGACGAAGAAAAAACCGAGCTACGCCAGCTCGACACCATTCACGCGCTACACGCCTTTGAAGGCAGCCGTTACGATCATCAAGACGCCGACGGCCAGAGTGTTGTCTCGAAACGCGCTCAAGACTACCCGCCCATTCGCCGTGCCATGGTGCAAACCCACCCTGAAACCGGCCAAGACGTGCTATTTATTAACGAGCAATTTACTCGCGCGATTGCCGATTGGCCAGTGGCGGCTAGCCAACAACGGCTTGCGACACTGTTTAGTCAAGCACGCCAATCGAAATATCACGTTCGCTTTCGCTGGCAAAAGCACTCGGTGGCAATCTGGGATAATCGCGCTACCCAGCACTACGCGATAACCGATTATGGTGACGCGCCCAGACGATTGCACCGCGTCACCGTTCAGGGTGACAGTGCTCAGTAACATCTCATGGCGCTCAGACGCGGGTATATTGATACAGATTGTTGCGATGCCCATAAAGCATGATTTGGCTTTGCAGCCGAAACCCTAACTTTTCAAGCAAGCGGTTTGAGGGTTGGTTGTCCGGTAAGGTAACCGCCTGAACAGTACTTAGTCCGCTCGCTAACAGGGTTGCTTCAAGCACCGCCTCGGCGGCTTCTGTGGCGTATCCTTGCCCGGTAGAACGCGATAAAAACGCGTAGCCTAAATCTGGATATGCCAACTCATCGCGCTTAAGCACACCGCACATACCGATGGGCTCACCATCTTCCCGCCGTTCCACCAGATTTAAACCGAAGCCATGTGCTTGATAACTCGCGAGCGGCCCGTGACGGAGATACTCTACTGCATCTTGTTCAGTACGCACCTTTTTATCTGCGATATAGCGTATAAACGACGCCTCATTAAGCAGCTCAACAATAAATGGCGCATCGTCGAGTGTAAACTGTCGCACATTGAGCCTTTTTGACTGGCATATCAGTGTCATAAACCACTCGCCTACTGAAACCTTCTATCGCGCCATAATCGCATATTGGCGCGAATAAGTATCTACGCCGGCAACCAACACTGATAAAAATCGGTCTTCGCATGTTTGGGGTTGGCGCGAACAAATTCCCAGCCGTGCTGGCGATAAAAGGTTAACGCACGATGGTTATCACGGCTTACAGAAAGCATTGCTCGGCGGCACCCCGCGTTTGTTAAGGTGGTTTCGATATAGTGCTGCAGCAAAGGGGCAAACCCTCGACCACGAAAAACAGGTGTAAGGTAGATTAGATGCACATAACCCGTCTCAGGCTCCGGCGACGTGCTGCGAAATTCAAGCTGCCCAGCCCATTCTCCATCGACAAAAATATGCCGATAAAACCACTCGGGCTGATTCATGCGTTCACTCACCCGTTCATAATAGCCAGTTAGAAAGTCTTCAAACCCCTCATCGGAGCCAAAGCTACACACAAAAGCGTCCCGACGTGCAGCTACGCAATAAGCAAAATCGGTTTCAAGATTGATGGGACGGAAAGTCAGGTGCATGGGTGTATGCGGATTAAACCGCGAAGGCCGTTTCTTTGACACTTGAACGCTCTAAAAATCTCGTTAACCAGTCAGCGAGGAGTGGCTGGCTTTCACCCCATTGCAACTCCGGTAATCGAAAATCGATATAGCTCAGCGCAACGCCAGTAACAATCTGGCCAAGGTTAATGTCGGACTGCATAACATCAGTATTCACCCTATCCTCCAGCGTCTGAAGGCACCTAACAATGGCATTCTGTCGACGAACTCCGAGTACTGTACTATCGCTCTCTTTCCCAAAGTGCTTCCGATTAATAACCGTCATAAAAGCTGCATCGGTAAGGCCCTGACTAAGCCCCGAGAGAGCAAGGACATCGGTATAGTTGGGTGCACCAAGCAAGCTGTTCGTCGAAGAAAGCCCGTCCAAGTATGACGCGATGAGAAGGGATTCTGATAAAGCCTCTCCCCTATCCGTTACAAGCACGGGAATTTTTCCGTTGGGATTGACGGTGAGCAACGCATTGTCATCCGCCCAAGGATCTACCCAGATGAGCTTCACATCATCTAACTGCTTTTCAATCGCGCAGGTTCGGACAACTCTTGCATAAGGCGACGTTGTGTTCAGATACAGTTCCATATCAATTGTTCTCCATCTGTGTGGCTTTTCGAACGATAAGATATCGGGTTGATAGCAAGAGGACGCCGCTCGCCAGAATAACGGCACCAATGCTGAATAAAGGTTCATAGGTACCAAGAAAGCCGTAGACAAATGCCAGAGCGTACCCACCTGCTGCTTGAAATGCAGCGAACATGGCTGTGGCCATACCCCATATCTTTTTGTGACCAGCAGGCCCCATAATCTCTGAAAGCCGTCCTGCTGTGAGCGCAACAATGCCGGGGATCATGGCTCCGACGACAAAGGATGAAACGGTAATACTAGCCATCGATACCGATATAACCGGTAATGCCGTAGCGATGGACTTTGCCAGAAACCCTGACAGCAGAGCCCCGTGCCAACCGAGCTTTTTAGCCGCCCTCCCGACAATGAAAGGTCCGAAAACAGCACCGACACCCAGAACAGCCCATTGGAAACTCGCGATGGTCTGCCCCATACCGACTTCACGTGCAAGATAATCTACCCAAAAAACCGTATGGGGAACAAAGCCGACTCCATCCATCGCATACGCCACCATGACTATTCCGATGCTCCATTTCTGTGCAGCGGTTAAGCTCTCTGCCCCATTCCCTGACGGGGGAGTTGCTGGTAAAGCGTTCAAGCCTGCGAGCGCCCTATCAGCGACAAGACCAGCCGCAGCAGCAAGTACGCCGAGCCCAACCCAGGCTAAAACAAGCCCTACATTTAACAATAACGGAATCGCGGTGGCCGACAAAAAAGCCCCAATTCCGATACCGGTAAAAACCATCGCTCCAGTAGCTGGTCGTTGTGACGCTGGCGTACTTGAGAGAGCCAGAGACGGACCGACAACCATCAAGGTTGCACCGGCAAAACCAGACACAAATCGCCAGATAAAGAACCACGCGAAGCCGATCGGGCTCAGACAAAGAAAGAAGCTTAACGCGACTGCGATATAAGCGCCGCCAAGCATATAACGGAGTTTGTATCGCTCAGAGAGGGTGTGCGCGCCAATCGCTCCACCGAGATAGCCGAGCAGATTCGCGGCCCCCAAGTATGCCGCTTCCGTGGCCGTAAACCAGTTGGCTTCTACGAGTGCAGGAATAATTGGTGTGTAGGCGAATCGCGCTACGCCTATTCCCACAAATGTTGCCATCGCCCCAACGAGCAACGCAGAGAGATTGAATCTGCTCGGTCTCAAATTGTTATGCCCTCCATGGCGCTGAGTGTGCCAGGCTCATAGCCTTATTCAGACTGCGAGAGCCTCAGACTCATTTTTTAGATGCTTTAGGGTGTAGCGTGAATGAATAGGTATAGAGCAAACCCCATTGTTTCTCGCCCCCACCTCAAATACGCATCTTTCCAATGTCGTCTCGTTTTTACTTTATCCAATAGCTCGATATTTTCAGGATCTAGCAACAACTCGCGTTCAGCAGCTAGCCAAAACGAGCTTTCAAACGTATCCCAATCTTGATAAGAAGAATGAACGACATAAGCGCATTCAAGGCCTAGTTGATTTCCTGCTTCTATGTTTTGAAGGTTTGAGCGTAACTCTATCGGGTCAATACCTGTTGCGAGTAAGTACTCTTTATCTGGTTCTTTTCGCCAATACGCATCCCCAAGTACAATTAAGCCATTAGACGCTATGAGAGCCTTCATGTCAGACAATGCATGGTCTAAAGCTTCACCAACATCGCCAAAAGCATGAGTAGAGCCTAAGCTAAAGCACGCATCAAATACGCCCCTAGGCAGTTCCACATCTTTGAATGCTGCATTATGAAAGGTGACTTTATCTAAATAAGGCTCCAAGTTTTCCTTGGCTTTAGCAATCTCCCTTTCATCAATTTCAATGACTACCGCCCGACAGTTAAACTTTTCTAAAACGCTTTTAATTAATTCGCCGTTACCACAACCAACATCTAAGACTAAAGAGTCCTCATTGAGCCATAGTTCACCCAGCAAGTTATCTATACAACTTGGGTTGATGGGGTTGTTATATTTCATTATTACTTTCCATAGTGTTTTTAATTAAAAATTGATATAAGTGTTAGCGTCACTAACGCCTAACGAAGATGAGCAATATTCGCCATTGTTGCCTTTGTACGTATGA
Source organism: Salinivibrio sp. VYel1 (assembly GCF_009377945.1). Classification (NCBI taxonomy): domain Bacteria; kingdom Pseudomonadati; phylum Pseudomonadota; class Gammaproteobacteria; order Vibrionales; family Vibrionaceae; genus Salinivibrio; species Salinivibrio sp. VYel1. The sequence continues at coordinate 225,195 of NZ_RSAM01000004.1, forward strand.
TGAACGTGAGCTTAGGCTCAATGCTCAGAGGAGGAATGATGTGGGGTAAAAGCCTCGCCATCCTCTAGTGATTGGCGAAATAGCCGTTTGTCTTACCTATTTTTCCTCAACGGCTTTAGTAGCTAAAACGGCTAAACCACCCAGAGCTAATGAACCACCGAGAAATTTAGCAAACTTCGGATTTTCTGAGTATAAACCAATTAAACTTGCACCCAAAACAGCACCAGTTGCACCAGCAACAACTTGAGTCGAAGACATTTTTAATCCTGTTGCCCATTTAGCGAAATGCTCACAGTTTCGGTCTGTTAATGAGTATTTCCACTGTCCAATTTGAGAACGAGCGAGTTCGAGCACCTCTGATACTGGGCGGTCGTAAGTAACTTTAGCTGGATAGGTATGTTTACCTTGGGTTACTACATCCCAGTTTTCTTCTTGAACGGTACCATTTCGCTGAGTTGCAGAAATGAGCATAGGCAGACCCTTTTCACACAAAGCGTCTGAAACTAAAGACCAGTGCTGATAAACACCGAAGTTGCTGACGACAATATCGCCAGCATTTAGGTTTTGAATTGACATATGTAATCCTATATTTAATTAATTGACGACATCAATATGTATGAATATTTTATCGCTTCAAGTAGTTGCATAGATATAACTAATAACATAGATCCCCCCTGTCTAGGATCTGCCACACTTAGTTGCGCTCTTTAATAGCGGAGGTAACCATGTCTAATCAATTATTTTGTAGTGTTTATTTCACCAAGCATCACTTTTTAAATAACAATGTATCCGCTTGTTTCTTGGCTGCGTTCGCGCTGAAAAAAGTGCCAGACGCAGCGCCTACCTATGCGCATTCGAGCTATTTACTTAATAAAGCAACGGGCTTATTCAGCACCCAAATAAAGTGTCGGCTGCGCGATACTTATTCATATTTGTTAGGTTTATGCCCCTTGACCTTTCATTAAGCCAAGTAACTCTAGCACTTGCCTCCCATCGCTAGGCATACCCTCATACGCACCAAAGTAACTTGGATAGTATATGGGCATTGCTGTAAATAAAAATTGAAACAGTGAAAAGTACAGTCCAAAATTTACCAAATATTGAGCTAGATACGGTAATTCATAGCGACTAAGTAAATATAACCCGATACATAAAATTAGAGATACAACAGGTCCCATTAACAACGAAACAACTTGCAAATTTTTGCTCACATCTCTTTCTATTGAAGCAAAGCCAACATTCATCGACAATGGTGTGATTAATAACTTTAATTTACCAACCCGAAATTCCTTAGCATTACTTCCACTTCCCAATCGAATTTCTACCGACTGACCTGTCATTAATTGAGGAGTTGCATGTCCTAACTCATGAAGTAGCACGGCCAATGGCATTACCAACACAAAACCCAAGACTAGACCTATTAAATTACTCACACACAACCTCCTTATTACGGATAAGCAAAAAGACTAAAATATTTTTTGAAGTTTGCACCAAGTCCTGATAAAAAACCTAACGCTGCCTTCAGCGGAGCAGCCGCGCTAGCGACTGCTTCCGCTGGAAGGCCTTGTTATATCTATTTTTTGTTCAAGACATTGGTGACTAATTCATGAAATGAACTCGGTCCATCATCCTTGATAAAGCCGGTTGAACTTGGCCTAAATAGGGTCTGCAGAATCAACTGCCTTTCTTCGTCCATAGGCCCTGATCCCTCTCTCAATAGCGCTAAATATGTCTGAATCATTGTCACACGTTCATCCGCGTCCGTACGCAGATGAAGATTGGAAATAAAAATTTTGGCGGAAAGCCTTGTTACCCACGGAAAACGCATGAACATCCCCGTCATGAAAGGCTTCCCAGCACGGTCGCGAGGTACTCTTGGTCCATCGCGCACATCATTCGCTTGCGTTGAATGCCGGCTTTGAAACTCTTCTCTTGCTTT